>NZ_JBHJUW010000008.1:0-110869 GCF_042268205.1 Streptomyces sp. NPDC056160 | reverse complement strand
TCCAGCGACCCGTTCACGGTCCACACCCGCTGGATCGAGACCGAGTTCACCAACGACATCAAACCCTTCACCGCCCCCGCCGACACCGACACCGACGAGGACACCGGCCGCGAGACGGTCGTCGTCGAGGTCGGCGGCAAACGCCTGGAAGTCTCCCTGCCCTCCTCCCTGGGCATGTCCCTGGCCCGCACCGGCCTCGCGGCCGGCGCCAAACCCAAGCGCCGCGCCGCCAAGAAGTCCGGCCCCGTCGCCTCCGGCGACACCCTCGCCTCCCCCATGCAGGGCACCATCGTCAAGATCGCCGTCGAGGAAGGCCAGGAGGTCAAGGAAGGCGACCTCATCGTCGTCCTCGAAGCCATGAAGATGGAACAACCCCTCAACGCCCACAAGAACGGCACCGTCAAGGGCCTCACCGCCGAAGTCGGCGCCTCCCTCACCTCCGGCGCCCCCATCTGCGAGATCAAGGACTGAGGGCCCGTAGAGATCAAGGACTGAGGTCCCGTACGACCCCAGGCACGCGCAGGCGCCTGCTCAGGCCAGTTCGCGCATCCGGCGGACCGGGCTCGCCAGGAGGACCGCCGGGCTGACCGTCGAGAGCACGGCCAGGAGTGCGAGGGAGGCGCGGGTGCCCCACAGGGCGGCAGCGCCTCCCGCGGCCAGGGCGCCGAACGGGATCGCGCCCCAGGAGATGAAGCGGACCGTCGCCATCACGCGCGGCAGCAACTCCGGGGGCGTGGCGGTCTGCCGATAGGTACGGGTCACGATGCTCGTCACCACCACGGCCCCGGCGAAACCGCCGTTGCCCAGGGCGAACAGGCCGAGCGCGCCGGAGTGGCCGGCCAGGGGCAGCAGCGCCGCGAAGCACGGTGAGGCGAGCGCGGCCCAGCGCAGTGCCCGGCCGCTGCCCAGCCGGGCGACGATCCGGGGTGTCAGCGCCGCACCGATCAGGGTGCCGACGCCCTCGGTCGCGATGAGCGCACCGACCAGGGCGGGCGGGGCGCCGAGCGTGTCGACCAGGAAGACCGGGGTGAGCGCCATCAGGCCGCCGCAGACGAAGTTGACGGCGGTCGCGTCCGCCGCGCAGGGGCCGATGACGGGGTGGCGGGTGACGTAGCGCCAGCCCTCGCGGATCATCTCGCCCATGCCCCGGCGCGGCCCCTCCTGCGCGGGGTGCGCGACCTGGGGCAACGTGCCCATGAGCACGGCCGAGACGACGTAGCTCACCGCGTCGACCACGACCGAGGCCGCCGCGCCGAGCACCTGGACCAGCACGCCACCGAGGGAGGGGCCGCCGAGCTGGGTCGCCGCCCTGGTGCCCGAGGTGAGGCTGTTGCGCGCGGTGAGTTCGTCCTTGCTGACCAGGGAGGGCAGGAACGTCGAGTTGCCGACGTCGAAGACGACGGACGCCAGTCCGACCACGAGGGCCACCACGATCAGCTGCGTCAGGCCCAGGACGCCGAGCGCTGCAGCCGCCGGAACGGAGGCGACGGCGACGGCGCGGACCAGGTCCATCGCCACCTGCGTCCCGCGCAGCGGCAGACGGTGCACGAGGACCCCGGCCGGCAGGCCGATCAGCAGCCACGAGGCGAACGAGGCGGCCGTGATCAGGCTGACCTCGAACGCCGAGGCGTGCAGCACCAGGACCGCGAGCAGCGGCAGAGCCACCGACGTCACGGCGTCACCGACCCCGCTCACCGTGGAGGCGCCCCAGTACCGCCAGAAGACCGTCGCGCGTGCCGCACCGTCGTGCCGTTCTTGCTCCTCGTCCCGCTCCTGCGTCACCGTCGTCATGCCTGCCCCCTGCGAGCGAGTGAGTCTCTTTAGGGAACTGACTATACTCATGGATCATGCGATACACAGAGCTGGGCGACCCGGACTGCGCGATCGCGCAGGCGCTGACGGTGGTCGGTGACCCGTGGACGCTGCTGCTCATCCGCGACGTCGCGGGCGGGACCCACCAGTTCGACGCGCTCCGCGACGGGCTCGGCATCAGCCGCAAAGTGCTGGCGGAACGCCTGAAGGGCCTGGTCGCCGACGGGGTCCTGGAAAAGCGCCTCTACAGACCGCACCCTCCGCGCTACGAGTACCACCTGACGCCGGCCGGCCGCGGGCTGCTCCCGGTACTCGTCGCCCTCCAGGACTGGGGTGCCCGCCACGTCATGGGCGACGGCGTCCTCTCGGCCACCAGCACGACCGACTCCGCCGAGACCCGGCGCGTGCACGCCCTGGTGGGCCGCAGTCTGCCCCCACTCGAACTCGCCGGCCCCGGTGGCGTGCCGGTCGACCCGGTCTCCGCGGAGCGGGCCTGGACGGTCCTGTACTGCTTCCCGGGGGCGTACGCACCCGGCGGGCACGACTACCCGCCGGGCTGGGGCGGGATCCCGGGCACCCGCGGATGCACCCTGGAGTCGTGCACGTATCGCGACCGGATGGCGGACTTCGCGGAGCGCGACGCGAGGGTGCACGGAGTCAGCACCCAGCGCCCCGACCAGCTCGCCGCCTTCGCGGAGCACGAGCGGATCGCGTTCCCTCTGCTGTCCGACGCCGACCTCCGGCTGGCCGCGGCACTGCGGCTGCCCACCTTCCGCGCGGCGGGCGTGGACCGGCTCAAGCGACTCACCCTCGTCCTCGACTCCTCCCGCACGGTGCGCGGCGTGCTGTACCCGCTCGACGATCCGGCGGGTTCCGTCGACGACGCCCTGGCGCTCGTGGACTCACTGGCCGGTACGTGACGGTCCCGCCGGGCGCCGGGGAAACACGCGTGCGTGCGGGGTCGCGGCCGTGCCACGATGGCGGCGGGAAGCGAGGTCTCGTGGACGAGTCGGGACGACGGTTCAGTGCGGCGGCAGTCGCATGGGCGGCCGGCGGGGCGGAGGCGGACGCGGCGGCGGCCAGGGCACGGGAACTGGCCGACGGCGTGCGGACGGTCGTGCTCGTCGAGGGGGACAGTGACCGAACGGCGCTGGAGGCACTGGCCGGGCGGTCCGGCCGCGACCTCGGCGCGGAGGGCGTCGCGGTGGTTCCGCTCGGCGGTGCGACGAACATCGGCCGCTTCCTGGACGTGTGCGGCCCTTCGGGCCTCGGCCTGCCGCTGGCCGGTCTCTGCGACATCGGCGAGGAGCGGCATTTCCGGCGCCATCTGGAGCGGGTGGGGCTGGGCACCGGGCTCGGACGCGCCGGACTGGAGGAACTCGGGTTCCACGTGTGCGTGGCCGACCTGGAGGACGAACTGATCCGGGCACTCGGGGCCGACGGGGTGCGGCAGGTCATCGAGGCGCAGGGCGAGACGCGCCCCTTCCGCACCTTCCAGGGCCAGCCCGCCCAGCGGGAACGGCCCGTGGAACACCAACTGAGACGCTTCATGGGCACACACAGCGGCCGCAAGGCGCTGTACGCGCGTGCCCTGGTCGAGCACCTGCCCCCGGAACGCGTCCCCCGGCCGCTGGAACGCCTCCTCACACACGTATGAGCCGGTCCACCGGCCACCGCCGGCCACACCTCGTCACCCGCCCGCCCCACCGGGCCTCGGCCCGCCGCTCGTTCCGCGTCGGGCCGGGCACCTGAGCGTCAACGCACCCGCGGTCCGGGGGAGTTCTGAGGTGGTCCTCAGTCATCCGCCTGATGTCCCGCCCACACCACAGGGGTGCGTTCCCGCCACGGGCTTGCCTGTTCGAGTTGGGCGGCGAGACGGAAGAGACGGTCTTCGCGCCCGTAGCCGGCGGCGAACTGCATGCCGACCGGGAGTCCCGTCCCGGTGTCGGCCGTGACCGGTACGGACATGGCGGGCGTGCCCGCGACATTGAAGACCGTGGTGAACGGGGAGAGGTCGAAGAGGCGGCGCAGCCAGCCGAGGCCGTCCAGTGCCTCGGCGCCCTCGGCATGGGTGCCCAGGGGCACGGGCAGGTCCGGCAGGGTCGGGGTGAGCAGCAGGTCGTAGGCGTCGAAGTACTGTGCCAGGCTCCGGGCGACGCGGTTGCGGACCGCGAGCGCGCTGACGAACTGGGCGCCGCCGACCCGCTGCCCGTAGTGGTAGCTCGCCAGGACGGGCGGTTCGAGGGTCGTGGAGTCGACCGGCCGGCCGAGGGCGGCGGCCAGCTCGTCGACCTGGGCCGTGAGGTTGGCCGTCCACTGACGCGCGCCGGCCAGGACGAACTCCTCCCAGTCGACCCCGAGGCCGGCCTCGGTCTCCTGCACCCGGTGACCGAGGGATTCGAGCAGCCGTACGGTGCGGGAGAGCGCGTCGGTCACGGGCACTGTCGTGCGGTGTCCTCCCCACGCCTGGCCGAGGACACCGATGCGCAGCGAGCCGGGGTGGCGGGTGACTTCCTCCGCGTACGGCCTCGCGGGTTCCTGGGCGAAGTAGGGGTCCCCGGGCTCCGGACCACGGATCTGGTCGAGCAGTGCCGCACTGTCGCGTACGGTGCGGCTGACGCAGCCCTGGACGGCCAGGCCGTTGAAGACCTCGTCGAAGTCGGGGCCCGCGGAGATGCGGCCACGGGTCGGTTTCAGCCCGAAGAGCCCGTTGCAGGCCGCGGGTATGCGGATCGAACCGGCGGCGTCGGTGGCATGTGCCAGCGGGACCACCCCGGCGGCGACGGCCGCGCCCGCGCCCCCGCTGGACCCGCCCGCGCTCCGCTCCGGGTCCCACGGGTTGCGGGTCGCGCCGTACAGCGCCGGTTCCGTCGTGTTGCTGTAGGCCATCTCCGGTGTCGCGGTGCGCCCGAACGTCACGAGGCCGGCCCGGCGCAAGCGCCGCATCAGGAAGGAGTCGGCGCGGGCGACGAGTCCGGCCGCGAGGCGGCTGCCCAGCTCCATGCGCCGGCCGGCCATGGTGACCCCGATGTCCTTGATCAGGAAGGGCACCCCGGCCAGCGGTGCGCTGCCGGGGGCGGGCTCGTCGTCGGTCGGCCAGGTCTCCACGACGGCGTTGATCCGCGGATCGACCGCCCGTGTGGCCTCGCGTGCGGCCGCCTCCAGTTCGGCGGGGGTCACCTCGCCCCGGGCCACGAGATCCGCGAGCCCCACCGCGTCGAACTTCACGTACTCGGTCACTTTCACTGCCACTCCCGGTGGGCCAGACGATACCAAGGAGTCCTGCACGATACCGAGCGGTATCGTACGGAACGGACTGGTACCGTAGCAGGGCACGTCAGGCCCCACAACCGACCGGATTCCACGGAGCAGTCATGCCAGCGACCGCCAGAAGACCGAGCAGGGTGGCGAAACTGCCGCCGCGTGAACGCATCCTCGACGCGGCGGAGGAGCTATTCCAGAGCGAGGGGATCCGGCGGGTGAGCGTGCAGGCGATCGCCGAGAAGGCCGAAACCACCAAGATGGCGATCTACCGGCACTTCGACACGAAGGACGCGCTGGTCGCGGAGTGGCTGCGGATCGTCGCCGCCGACTACCAGGCCGCCTTCGACCGGGCCGAGGCCGAACACCCCGGACGGCCCGCGGAGCAGATCCTGGCCCTGGCCCGCTTCATCGCCGACGGACTGCCGGCGCTCTCGCACCGGGGCTGCCCGTTCATCAACTCCCTCGCCGAGCTGCCCGACCGCGCCCACCCCGCACGGCAGGTGATCGAGCAGCACAAGGCCCGGCAGACCCGCAGGCTGGTCGGCCTGTGCACCGACGCGGGGCTGACCGACCCGGAGCAGGCCGCGGCCGAGATCACCTTCGTCCTCGAAGGCGCGCAGGTCAGCATGCAGAACGGGAGCATCGACCAGGTGGGGGACCGGCTGATGAGGATCGTGGCGGCGGTCGTGGACCAGCACCGCTCCCCCGCCACCACGCCCCGGGCGGCCACCGGCTGACCCCGGCGGCGCAAGGGAGTCGGGTCAGGAATTCCAGGGGCCGACGCGGTCCGGGCGGCGCAGTCGCTCCCCTGCGGTGGGCACGCCGAAGCCCCGGCCGCGTTCGGTGAGACGGCCGGCGACTGCGGCGCGGTGCTCGACGGGCTTGCGGTCGTCGTAGGTGAACCTGGCCCGTACGTCGCCGACTTCCAGGCGCAGGCCGCGGATCCCGGACAGCATGCGGCCGTAGGGCGGCCGGCCGGCCTCGACGGGTGCGTGGTCCCCCTCGGGCTGGAAGTGCGCCAGCCGGTGACGCAGCAGCGCGGCCTTGGCCTCGGTGCCGTGGGGCGGCAGCCTGTGGTCGCGCGGTATCGATGGAACGACCGTATGATACGCCAAACTGACCGCATTGCCCTCATCTGAACGACCGCGCGGTACATTGCACCGGTCCACTGACCGAGGAGGGGACCGGATGCCGGAGACCGATGCGGCCCTGCGCACGCTCGCGCACAACGTCCGGACGGCGCGCACCCGCGCGGGCCTGTCCCTGGACGAGCTGGGGCGGCGCGCCCAGGTCAGCAAGGGCGCCCTCGTGGCGCTGGAGAAGGCGCAGGGAAACCCGAACTTCGCCACCCTGGTGCGGCTGGCCGACACCCTCGGGATCTCCGTCTCCGCCCTGCTGGAGGGCCGGACCGAGAGACGCGTACGCGTCGTGGCCGCCGACGCGCTGACCCCGCTGTGGAGCGGACCGCGAGGCGGCGAGGCGCGGCTCATGCTGACCACCTCGGGACCCGCCCCGGTCGAGGTCTGGCGCTGGCGGCTGGAGCCGGGCGAGGAGTACCCGAGCCATCCTCACCAGGCCGGAGTCGTGGAGACCGTCAGCGTCACCTCCGGCCGGATGACGCTGGTCGTCGACGGCACCGAGCACCCGGTGGAAGCCGGCCAGACCGCCACCTTCGACGGCGACACGTCCCACACCTACCGCGGCGCGGGCACCGGGACCTGCCACCTGATCATGACGGTGCACCTGCCGCCCGGCCCCGGCGGCACGGTCTGACGTCCGCCGCGGCCGTGCTTGGAGTGCCGGAAGAGCCCGAACGGCTGCCCCGGCGCCCCCTCGCACCCCGCAGGGCCGCACATGACCAGATGACCGCATGAGCCCATGACCGGGCAGCGACGGGTCGCGGCCTCAGCAACGGGTGCCCGCGCTCGGCGGCTCGCTCAGGCGATCGCCGTCCACCCGGGTTCCGGCCTGTTTGACGTGGCGCAGGACGGGGCTGATCTCCATCGCCTCGACGCCGGGCAGGGTCCCGAGGCGGTCGCTGGTGAACTCGAAGAGCCCGTCGAGGTCGTGGCAGTGGACGGCGGCGTGGAGGTTGTGCGGTCCGGACACCGCCGCGGCGAACGCCACCTCGGGCATCCGCGCCATCGCCCGTCCGACGGCCTTGACCCTGGCCGGGTGGACGCGCATCCACAGGTTCGCCCGGGCCCGGTACCCCAGGGCCTGCGGTGCGATCTCCGCGTCGATGTAGGCCACACCACCGGAGAGCAGCGCGTGCAGCCGTCGCGACGCGCGGCCCGGGGTGAGGCCGGCCGCGGCCGCGAGGTCGGCGAGGTCGGCGAGGGCAGCCCGGGCGTCAGCGGCCAGGGCCGCGAGCAGTTGCTCGTCCTGGGCGCGCGGCCGCGCGGACTGCTCACGCACCACCGGCTGTTCGGTGAACGGTACGTCGCCGCCCCCGAGGGCCGACTCCTCCTGCGGAGTCAGGGTCCCGGCGAGGGCGGCCCAGTAGTGCCCCCGTCCGCCGATGAACTGACGGAGGATCACCGACATCTGGAGGTCGAGCACGGCGGCGGTGCGGGGAAGCCGGCGGCCGAGCAGATCGTCGCGCTGCTCCTGCGACCGGGAGCGCACCGCGCAGGTGACCTCGGACCCGGCGGCGCCCAGGGCGACCCAGCCGGCCGCTGCGGCGAGCGCCCGCTGGACGACCCGGCCTACGACGAGGTGCTGGCGACCGCCGCCGCGCTGCGAAGGCCGGTCTTCATCCACCCGCAGATCCCGCCGAAGGCGGTCCGCGAGGCGTCCTACAGCGGTTTCGGTCCGGCCCTCGACCTGGGGCTGGCCACCTTCGGCTGGGGCTGGCACGTCGAGGCGGGGGTGGCGGCGCTCCGGCTCGTCCTGCGCGGCACGTTCGACCGCCACCCGGACCTGCAGATCGTCCTGGGTCACCGGGGGGAGCTGCTTCTGTTCTGGCTCGACCGGGCCGACCGGCTCTCCGACCTCGCACCCCGCCTCCAGCGCCGGGTCTGCGAGTACTTCGCGACGAACATCCACGTGGCGACCAGCGGCATCCTGACCCCGCGGCTGCTGCGCCACGCGCTGGACCACACGAGCGCCGACCGCATCGTGCTGTCCGGGGACTACCCGTTCCACCGGATCGAAGCCGCGGCGGTCGCCGACCTCCTGCACACACTGCCCGAGGAGGACCAGCACAAGATCGCCCACGCCAACGCAGAGAAGCTCTACCGCCTCGCACCGGCTCCCTCGGTCAGCGACCTCCAGCGAGCGGGGACACGGCAGCGGTGACGTGAACGCCGCCCGTCGGCGGGGCGCGGCCCACGAGGGTACGGACGCGCCCCTCCCCCGGTCCCTCCCCCCTCAGACGGACAGGAGGGAGTCGTCCTGCGGGCGGGCGCCGGGGAGCTGGTGTCGGGCCGCGACGAGGGCGGCGTCGATGTCACGGGTCCCGGTGGACACGCACAGCGTGTACGCGAGGTCCTCCATACGCCGACGCACCTCCGGACTGCCGTCCTCGGCGTGCAGGATCCGCATCGTGTCGTACTGCTCGAGCAGGTTCCTCAGCACGGTGGGGTGTGCCATGAGCATCGGGATTCTCCCTCGTCGCGGTGATCCACAGGGGTCGTACGACGACCCGTGTGCCCCGGCCCCCCGGCTCCATTCCCCTCCGGCGACAGCACCCCGGGTGGACTCCTGACAGCACCTCTCATGGACTCCTGACAGCGCCCCATCGGGCTGGTCCACCGCCCGCGACGTCGAGGTCCCTCATCAAGCGCGGCAGCGCACGGCCCGGCGGCCTCCGGCAGCGGCGAAACCCGCCCACACCTGCCGTTAGCATGTTCGAACTCGCGGCGATCGCCCCGATCGCCCGGTCTTCACCGCAGAAGCGTACCGACCAGCACGATGAGCGACCTCTTTGTCCGACGTCTACCAAATGGGCCAAACAATTGAAGAACATACCGACACTGATATCCCCGCGGACCGACGGTGACCCCGACTCCGCGGCGTGGCGTCGGCCGCGGGTGATCCTGTGGGCCACGGCGAGTGTGGTGACCCTCGGATTCCTCGTCGCGCTGGAATGCGCCGCGCGCCACTACGGCCTGCGGGGGCCTCTCACCAACCAGGCGCGGGAGGTGATCTTCAATCCCAGTTCGGGCCCGCTGCTGTACGCGGGTCTGGCGCTGCTGATGGTGGTGCTCACCTGGCGGCAGCGGCTCATCGCGGCCGGTACGGCGGTCGGCATCGACCTCGTCTTCCTGCTGGTGCGGTGGGCAGCCGGCGCCCCACTGGAGTTCGGCAACGGCGCCCTGTGGGTGGTCCTCGGCTGTGCGATCCTCGCCGTCACCCGCCGCAGCGGCCGGGAGCGCGCACTGCTGCTGAAGGGCGTCGGGCTGGCCCTGCTGCTGGTGGCCGGGCACAAGACGGGCGACACCTGGCTGCTCATCACGTCGAAGACGCGTCCGCAGGTGCTCGACCAGTACGTGGCGACCGCCGATCACGCGCTGGGCAACCCGTCCTGGCTGGTGGGCCGGCTCGTCGAGGCCAGCGGATCGATCGGCTACCACGGTCTCCACCTCGTGTACGGCCAGCTCCCCCTGGCAGCGGCCATCGTCGGGCTGTACCAACTGCGTCACGTGGCCACCGAGCGCCGTTTCCCGGCCCACCACCTGGTCCGCACCTTCCTGGTCATCGGCTTGCTCGGGCCGGCCATATACATGATCTTCCCGGTGGTCGGACCGGTCTTCGCCTACGGCACCGACGGCGGTCACTGGGCGACGGCCGACCTGTGGCCCGGCACGATGCCGCCGATCGGCGCCCCGCACGCGATGCCGTTCGACGGGATCACCCCGCGCAACTGCATGCCGAGCCTGCACACGGCGTGGGCCACGACGCTCTTCATCCACTCCCGCAAGGGTTCACGGACGATGCGCTACGCCGGTGCGTTCTGGCTGGTGGCCACCCTCACCGCGACGCTGGGCTTCGGCTACCACTACGGCTGCGACCTGGTCGCCGGCGTCGTGTTCGCGCTCACCGTCGAGGCGGCGATGCGCGCGTTCGCCCGCGGCTGGGACCGCTCGGCCGTCCAGCTCATCTCCTACGGCGCCACGGTCTTCACCGCGCTCCTGCTGGCGTACCGCTGGCTCCCCCTGCAGATGGCCGACCTCCCGTGGCTCTACGGGCCGCTCCTGCTCCTGGCGATGGCCTCGGTGGTCCTCTTCTACCTGCGGACCACCAAGCGGTGGGATGCGCAGGAGACGCCGGTGCCGCTCCCGGGACAGCGATCCGCGCCGCCCCGGTCCCCGGAATCCCAGGCCGGCGAACCGCAACCCGAACTAGCGTGAGTCGTGCCGCCCCAGAGCGTGGACTGGACCCGGTTCGCCCTGGGCGGCCCGATGCCGTACAGTTCACCGTGTCGACGCGGGGTGGAGCAGCTCGGTAGCTCGCTGGGCTCATAACCCAGAGGTCGCAGGTTCAAATCCTGTCCCCGCTACGAAAGTGAAGGCCCGGTGTCCACCGGGCCTTCACTGTTGTGCGCGGCCGGGTCTTCTCCGCACACACCGGGCACCGAAGGCGGGACGCGTCCCATAATGGCGTCGTGATCGACAGCCGCCTGCGCGTAGTACTGGCCGAGGACTCCGTCGTGCTCCGCGACGGGATGGTGGA
Organism: Streptomyces sp. NPDC056160; assembly: GCF_042268205.1. Classification (NCBI taxonomy): domain Bacteria; kingdom Bacillati; phylum Actinomycetota; class Actinomycetes; order Kitasatosporales; family Streptomycetaceae; genus Streptomyces; species Streptomyces sp. NPDC056160. The sequence goes on along the minus strand of NZ_JBHJUW010000008.1, from coordinate 100,117 downwards.
GCTGCTCGGCACCCGTGGATGCGAGGTGGTGGGCACCGCCGGCACCGCGCCCGACCTGCTCGCCGCCGTGTCCGAGCAGCGGCCCGACGTGGCCGTGGTGGACATCCGGATGCCGCCCACCCACACCGACGAGGGCATCCGGGCGGCCGTCGAGATCCGGGCGAGGACGCCCGAAGTCGGCATCCTGGTCTTCTCCCAGCACGTCGAAACCGCCTGGGCCTCCCGGCTCCTCGCGGACGGCGCGGCGGGCATCGGTTACCTGCTGAAGGAACGGGTCGCCCGTACCTCCGAGTTCGTGAGCGCGCTGCACCGGGTGGCCGCCGGGGGCACCGCCCTCGACCCCGAGATCGTCACCCGGCTGATGCGCGGCGGACGGCACCACGGGGTGGGCTCCCTGACGCCACGCGAACGCGAGGTGCTGGAGCTGATGGCGCAGGGCCACTCCAACCGGTCCATCGCCACCGTGCTGATGGTGTCGGAGCGTGCGGTGGAGAAGCATGCCGCCGCCGTCTTCACCAAGTTCGGCCTGCGCGCCTGCGACACCGACAACCGGAGGGTGAAGGCCGTCCTGGCGTATCTCGCGGAGAGCGGCGGGCGCTGAGACCCGCGGTCACAGGCGGGCCGGCAGCTCGGCGGTGACCACGGTGGGACCACCGTGCGGGCTGTCGACCCGCAGGACACCGTCGACCGCTGCGAGCCGCTGGGCCAGCCCGGTCAGACCGGTCCCGCCTCCGGGCGCCGCTCCACCGCGGCCATCGTCGCGTACGGTGAGCCGGACGCGGCCGCCGACCGCGCTCGCCGTGAGTTCGGCCGAGTGGGCGCCGCTGTGCTTGGCGACGTTGGTGAGCAGCTCGGCGGCGCAGAAGTAGACGGCGCTTTCGATCACGCGGTCCGGGCGCTCCCGGAGGTCCACCCGGACCGTGACCGGTACCGGCGAGGTCGCGGTGAGGCCGGGCAGCGCCTCGTCGAGGCCACCGTCCAGTGCCACCGGATGAATGCCCCGGGTGAGCTGGCGCAGTTCCGCGATGGTTTCGTCGGTCTGGCCGCGGGCGCGGTCCACCAGGCCGCGCAGGCGCCCGACATCCGGTCCGGCGGTGGGAGCGAGCGCGTCCCCGGCCAGTGACAAGGTGATGGCGAGGGCGACCAGCCGGGCCTGGGTCCCGTCGTGCAGGTCGCGTTCCAGTCTGCGGAGCCGGTCGGTGTTCTCCGTGAGAAGGGTGGCACGGGCGCTCTCCAGCTCCCTGACGCGCCGCTGGGCCCGGGCCGGGCCGAGCAGCAGCCGGGCCAGCCCCCGGTTTGCGTCGCTCAGCGCCCGGAGCGCGCCGGGCACCGCGGCCAGAAGCACCAGGCCCAGCAGGACGGAGGCGGCCTCCAGCCCGATTCCCGGGCGCGGGCCGGCTTGCAGCAGGCGGCCCCAGAGCGGGAAGCCGGTCAGCCAGAGGGAACCCGCGGGCAGCGCGACGGCCACGGCGAATCCGAGCACGCCGAGCGGCAGCCGGAGCACCAGGTAGAGCAACGTCCGCCAGGCGACCGGGTCGGTCAGCACCACACGGCACCGGGCGACCGCCCCCCGCGGACGAGGCAGTCCACCCGGTGCCTCGACGTACGAGCCGAGCAACCGGCCGACCAGCCTGCGGTGCAGCATGCCGAGCCCTCGTGCGCCGTGCAACGCGGCTGCCACGAACGGCAGGCCCAGCACGGTGAGCAAGAGCAGCGCACCCGCGTAGACGACGGCCAGCGCGTACGCACCCCCCAGCACCGCGAGCGGCAGCCCGGCGACGGCGAAGACCCACTCCCCGCCCCGCACGGACAGGCTTGGCCACCGCTCAGCCATGCCGAAGCCCCTCCGCCCCGGCCGGTCCGCCCGGGGCGGGCGGGCGTGTTCCTGCGACGGGCGACGGCAGGACCACGCGGACGGGGGACGTGCGTGATCTGGTGCCCCGCGCTACGGGCAGGGGTGTACGCGCGCGAGCCGCTTCCCCGTCCGCCGGCGCTCGGCGGCCCTCAGTCACGGCTGTCGCCCACCAGTTCGACGGCCGGGCCTCGTACCGCTCGCACCCCCGTGGCCAGGATGCCCGGCACGGTCAGGACGGCCGCGCCCGCCAGGGTCCACCCGCAGGCGGCCGACGGGACGGACGGCACCGCGGAGCCGGTCAGCGCCGTGCTGAACGCCGCCGCCGCGGCGCCCGCGACCCCGGCACCGAGCAGGATGCCCACCGCCGCGGTCAGCACCGCCTCCACGGCCAGCATGCGCATCAACTGCGGCCGGGTCGCGCCGACCAGCCGCAGCAGCGCGAACTCCCTGCGCCGCTCGGCGGTCACGGCGATCAGGGTGTTGACGGTGGAGACTGCGGCGAAGCACAGCAGCAGGCCCAACTCGGCCTGGCGCAGCCAGGCATCCGTGGCAGAGGTGACACTGGTCGTCGTCGCGGTCATGGCCGTATTCGTGTGCGCCACGTGCCCGGCAGTGCTTGTCATGAGCGACATCGTGCCCGAGAGTCCCACGAGCAGCGCGACCGGCACCACGGCGGACGACAGCCGCCGTGCGTACCCGCGCAGGTTGGCGTCGGCCAGCCACCCGGCTCCGGGTGCCAGCACGCGCACCGGTGCGCCCAGCACCGCCGCGAGGACGCGCCCCGCGAGCGGGCCGGCCAGGGCGACCGCGATCAGGAGCACCAGGGAAGCGAGCAGCGCCGCCTGCCCGGCCTTGTCCACCTGGTCCGCCGGACGGGTCGCGGCCAGTCGCAGCAGCAGGCCGCCGGCTGCCGCCGTGGCGACTGCGGCGAGCAGGCGCGGTACGCCGGTCCGCGCGTGCTCGGTCGAGTCAGCGGCGAGGGCGGCTGCGGGCGCCATCCGGGACACCCGCCGGACCGCCACGGCCGAGGCCACCAGGCCCACGGCGAGTGCCGCAACCGACGCCGCCAGCGCCGGTAGCGGAGTCCACGGCACCCGCACGTCCGGGGGCGCCATTCCCCGGTGCTGCAGCTCCGCGAGGAAACGACGGGCCGTGACCGTACCGGCGCACCAGCCCGGCACGGTCACCAGCAGCGTGGTCGCCACGACCTGGCCACGCACCAGCCGCCGGGTCTGGCGGGGTGTTGCCGCGACGGTGCGCAGCAGGGCCAGTTCGCGGTGCTGCCGGCGCAGAGCGAAGCCCAGCGCGTTGACCACGACGAAGAACGCGACGAGTACCGCGATCTCGCCGAAGGCACCGGCGATCACCTTCAGGCCCGGTCCCTCGGTCGGCCGCCGGGCAGCGGCCGGCGCCACGAGGTCGGCGGCCAGCAGCGAGCCGAAGAGCGTGACGGTGGCGACGGCGAGGAAGAGCGCGGTCGACAGGCCCACGAAGGCCGCCGGCCGCCGGCGCATCTGACCGAGGGCGATCGAGGCCATCACGGGCGACCGCCGAGCCGGCCCAGGCGCTCGGCGACCCGGTCGACGGTGGGCCGGTCCAGTTCGTCCACCACCAGGCCGTCCGCGAGCAGGAGGACCCGGTCCGCGTACGCGGCGGCGACGGGGTCGTGGGTGACCATCACGCAGGTCTGTCCGTCACGGTCCACACCGGCGCGCAGCAGGGCGAGGATCTCGTGGCCGGTGGCCCGGTCCAGGGCGCCGGTCGGCTCGTCGGCGAAGAGCACATGGGGCCGGGAGAGGAGGGCGCGGGCGATCGCGACCCGCTGCTGCTGGCCGCCGGACAACTGCCCGGGCCGGTGCCCCTCGCGCCCGGTCAGCCCGACCCGGGCGATCGCGTCCCGCACCCGGCTCCGGTCGGGCCGCTCACCTGCCAGCCGCCCCGGGAGCTCGACGTTCTGCGCGACCGTCATCGCCGGCATCAGGTTGAACGACTGGAACACGAACCCGACCCGGCTGCGCCGCAGTTCGGCGAGCCGCCGCTCGGGGAGCCGGGACACCTCCGTGCCGCCCCACCACACGGCTCCCCGGGTGGGACGGTCCATTCCAGCAAGGCAGTGCAGCAGCGTGGTCTTGCCGGACCCCGAGGGACCCATCACCGCCGTGTACGTCCCGGCCGCGAGGGTCAGCGACACCCCGCGCAACGCCCGCACGACGGCCGTTCCTCTCCCGTGGTCGCGGTGCAGGTCCTCGGCACGGGCGGCGACCGCCGGCCCGATGTCCGTCTCCGTATGAGCCATGCCCTCATCCTCGGCGGGCGGAACACGGCGGTCGATCGTGCGGTCCCCCGGATCCGGGGTTCGGGAAACCGCACCCCGGGCCCGGGGGACCACGCCGCGGGCCCGCCTGCGGCGCGAGGGCCGGTCCTACGGCGTCATGGACGGTCGGTGCCCGCCGCCGTTCGCGGACCGTCCTGCGGGAGGCGGGAGGCGATCGTCCCGTCCCTCCCGCAACCCGCGCGGGCTCCCTCCGGCCCGGGCTGCTCGCCGGTGGGCCGTTTGCCGCCCAGTGCCTTGCGCACCTGTGCCTTGCTCAGCCCGACCGCACGTGTGATGACTCGTGGGTCGATGCCGCGGGCGTGGGCGCCACGCATGGCCCAGTTGCGCAGGGCGACGTCCAGCCGCGTGCGTCGGCCGGCCAGGAGGCGTTGTATCAGTCGGGCGAGGCAGAGAAGGATGTGACCCTGCCACAGCTCGATGCGGTTCTGCGGTCCGGGGGCGGCGGGTGCGGCCAAGTGGAATCCCTTCCATCGACAAGAACACATGTCGACGGTGAGGGGACACTTGGCGTTGCTGCAAGAGCGCGGACCGGCCGTGGCCGGCGTGGCCGGAGGTGAACCGGTCGGCGTGGAACGGCACATGAGGCGGGGTAAGCGGCCACGTGGCCCGGGCGTGCCGGCCGGAACACGACGTGCCCAGCCGTGCGGCCGGAACTCGGGCAGCTGTCAGCGGGCGGTTCGCGCCCTTCGGCGTGCCCTCGTGTGACAGGAATCAGCTCACCGGCCGCTGCCCGGCCGCGGTTGCCGGTGTGCCGGCCCATCGGTGCAAGGTCTCTTCGAGGGTGGGGCCCGCGGGGGTGTCAGGGGTGTCGCAGGCCCAGGCCACCACACCGTCCGGCCGTACCAGCATCGCGGCCGGCGTCGCGTGGTCGCCGGTGTCGGTCACGACGCCCACGCGCCCCGTCCAGTCCTCGGCGAGGCGTGCGAACCTGCCGTCCGGTGTGCGGTCGAGCAGCAGGAACCCTCCGCCGTGGCCGTGGTCGGCCAGACGGGAGCCGTCCCGCAGCCACACGTCGGGGACGAACCGCCCGACCAACGGGTGGTCACCGGGCAGGTGGACGCGCTGGGTGACGCCGGAGATCCGTTTGACCGTGTGGGTCGCGCCCGCCTGGGTGCCCAGCAGGTCCGCGACGACCTTCCGGAGGGCGGCCGACTTGGCGTCCCCGCGCATGACCCCGGTCTGGGCCCGCGTCCAGTCCAGCACCCGGGCGCCGAGGGGGCGCCGCTCGGTGTCGTAGGTGTCGAGCAGCCCTTCGGGCGCCCACCCGGCGGTCACGGCGCCGAGCTTCCAGCCGAGGTTCATCGCGTCGCCGACCCCGAGGTTGAGCCCCTGGCCGCCGAACGGCGAGTGCACGTGCGCGGCGTCGCCGGCCAGGAGCACGCGCCCCGACCGATAGGTCGCGGCCTGGCGGGCGTTGTCGGTCCAACGGGTCGCGGTGCCGTGCAGCGCGGTGAGGGTGACGTCGGTGCCCGAGACCCGGCGCAGGCTGGCCTGCATCTCCTGGAGGGTGACGGGCGCCGCACGGTCGGCGGGAGTGACCTCGAACTCGACGGTGACCACTCGCCCCGGCTGCGGCCCGCAGCGGTAGGCCCCCTGGGTCGACCACGTCCATCCGTCGGCGAGTTTCTCCGGGTCGGCGATGTCGGCGACCGCGACGCGCCCTGTCAGTTCGGGCTCGGTGCCGGGGAAGGCGAAGCCCGCGAGGCGGCGTACGGTGCTGCGGCCGCCGTCGCACCCGACCAGCCAGCCCGTGCGCATCGTGCCGGCGGTGGTGTCGACCAGTACGCCGTCGCCGGTGTCTTCGAGCGCGGTGGCCTCCACCCCGCGCCGCAGCGGTACGCCGAGCCGTGTGACGTGATCGGTCAGGATCGACTCCAGCTCACGCTGGGGCACCATCCTCGCGCCGGCGACGGCGGTGTGCGCGGCGAGGTCGGGATCGGACCAGTCGACGAGGCCGGCGTCGAGGACGAGGCCGGCGAAATGCCCGGTGAACCGCGGCACACCCGCCCTGCGACCGTCCTCCGGCTGCCGGTCGGCGCGCGGGCGGGCCAGCGGGCCCACCCGTTCGAGGAACTCTCGCTGCGCCTGTTCGGCGGCGGGCAGCAGGCCGCGGCGGTCGAGAGCCTCGGCCGTCGGCACGTTGATCCCGCCCGCCTTCATCGCCGGGTCCGGCTCGGCCCGTCGTTCGATTATCTGCACCCGCGCTCCGCAGAGCGCCAGTTCCGCGGCGAGCACGAGCCCCACCGGCCCGGCACCCACCACGGTCACGTCCATGTCCTGGCTCACATTCCTGTTCACGAACATCGTTCTATGCACGAACGTCGTTCGTGTCAACTCGACGACGATCCGGCCGGCGCGGTCGGCGCCGGTCCGCGCACCGGGGCGATCCTCGGGATCCGGCTGCTGGAGGCGCTGCGTGCGCTGGCCGGGCTGGAGACACACCTCATCCTCAGCCGGTGGCCCGCACCACGATCGAGCTGGAGACGGACCGCACGGTACGGGACGTGCGCGACCTCGCCGATGTCGTGCACCGTCCGGGGGACCAGGCCGCCGCCGTGTCGTCGGGCTCGTTCCGGACCGATGCCATGGTCGTCGTTCCGTGCAGCATGAGGACGCTCACCGGCTTCCGGGCCGGGTACGCGGACGGACTCGTCGGCCGGCCCGCCGACGACGCCCTCAAGGAACGCCGCCCGCTCGTCCTGGCGCCCCACGGGACCCCGCTGCATAGAAGCGGTCGAACAGCTCGTCGATGATCGCCCGCAACCTCTTGGCCGTGTCCTGCGCGCTCCACGCGTCGTGCGCTCGCATGCCCAGCTCCATGCTCTGAGCTACGCCGCAATGGCCGTCAACTGCCTCTGGAGGCAGGGGCGTTGCTCTGCCGTTCCTGCGCCGTCGAGGCCCTGCGCCCGGCCGGACCTCCCGTGTCGTCGAGCACGCTCGGACGAAGACCGCCCGCCGCGCCCGATTCGCGCCGCGGAGCGGCTGTACGGGGGAAAAGGCTGACGTCACAGCGTGCCACGTGATCGTCCGGGGCCTGCCGTCGCCATCCTTGCCACGGAAAGTCAGGACGCGGCACCAGGGACGACGAAAGGTCGGTCGAATGAAGCTCACGAGGCGATGTGCCACGATCAGCATCGCCGCGGCGGCAGCGGTGCTTTTCAGCAGCGCCGGTGCCCAGGCGCAGGGCGACGGAGGACTTCTCTCGCTTCTGGGCGGCAGGTCGCTCATCGAAGCCTGCTCCCCGAAGGGGCAGCTCCGGGTGGGAGACGACTGCCTCGCCGCACGGAACAACAACAATAACAATAACAACAACGGAGCTGGAGCGAACAACAACAATAACAACAACAACGGCGACGGCAATGTGAACAACAATAACAATAACAATGCCGGCACCCAGGCCCAGGGTGACAGAGGACTCCTCTCGATTCTGAGCGGCATCTCACTCATTCAGGTCTGCTACCCGATGGGGCAGGTCGGACAGGGGAACACCTTCACCGGAACCCAGAACGTCAACTGTAGCCAGAACGCGGGATCGTAAGCCTGGCGGAGCCGCACAAACGCAAGTCCGGCCGGGTGCCACCACCCGGTCGGACCGCTGAAGTTCAGCCGTTGTTGTTGTTATTGTTGTTGTTCCCGCCTCCGCCGTTGTTGTTGTTATTGTTGTTGTTGTTCCCGCCTCCGCCGTTGTTGTTGTTATTGTTGTTGTTGTTCCCGCCTCCGCCGTTGTTGTTGTTATTGTTGTTGTTCGCGCCTCCGCCGCCGTTGTTGTTATTGTTGTTGTTGTTCGCGCCCCTCCCTCCGTTGTTGTTGTTATTGTTGTTGTTGTTGTTTCCGCCTCCGCCGTTGTTGTTGTTATTGTTGTTGTTCCCGCCCCTGCCTCCGTTGTTGTTGTTGTTGTTATTGTTGTTGTTCCCGCCCCTGCCTCCGTTGTTGTTGTTGTTGTTGTTGTTCGCCCGCCTGCCGCCGTTGTTGTTGTTATTGTTGTTGTTGTTGTTGTTGTTGTTCGCCCGCCTGCCGCCGTTGTTGTTGTTGTTGTTGTTGTTGTTGTTGTTCGCCCGCCTGCCTCCGTTGTTGTTGTTATTGTTGTTGTTGTTCGCCCGCTGGCCATTTCCACGTCCGTGGTTACCGTTGTCGTACGGCACCGACGCGTGAGTACCTGTGGGCTCCGGGGAGGCGAAGGCGGCGGAAGGGGCCAGAGCGCCACCCGCGGCAATGGCTGCCGAGACGGTCAGCACGGCCGTACGCTTTGCGATGCGCTTGATCATGACGTTTTTCTCCGGTGAGTGCGATTGATTTCTGCCGGTCGGCCAGAATGTTTCGAATACGGAAAGTCTTTTCCGTATTGGTTCCAGCGGCGCGCGGCGGCCGACTCGCCGGGCGGCCCGGTACACGCTGGGCACACCCCGGTTCGATGCGCAATCCGCGAGGCCCGGGTTCTGGAACTCTTCCGTCAGCCTTCCACGCGCTGAACGGTGTCGCATCGGGTGGACGCCCCATGTTCCGCCCGGGCACACCCCACCTTTCGCCCCGCCGGTCCGTGGCTCCACCCGACCGGTCGGTGTGCCGTCCCCGGTCTGGATCTTTTGCGCGGCTCCGGCCCCGGGGGCAGACTGGCTGGTAATGGACCTGTTAGAGCGAGAGGCTGTGCTCCAGGACCTCGCCGGTCACCTGCAGGCGGCCGTAACCGGCCCTGGCGGCTTTGCCCTTGTGCGCGGCGAGGCCGGCATCGGCAAGTCCACCGTCGTGCACCGGCTGGCCCGGTCGGCGGATCCCCGCGTCAGGGTCCTGGTCGGCGCCTGCGACCTGCTGGCCACGCCCCGTCCCCTGGGCCCGTTGATGGACTTCGCTCCGCGCCTGGGGCGGCCCGTGCGCACCGCCCTGACCGGAGCGCTGGCCGGGACCTGCCGGTCCGACGAGGTCTTCGACCACCTCCTCGCCGACCTGAGCGGCTGCCCCAGCCTGCTGGTCGTGGAGGACATCCACTGGGCCGACGAGGCCACGATGGACCTGCTGCGCTACCTGGCCCGGCGCCTGCCGGGCGTCCCCGCGCTCGTGGTGGCCACCTACCGCGACGACGAGATCGGTCGAACCCCTCACCTGACCGCGCTGCTGGGCACCCTGGCCCGCTATCCGTGGGTGTACCGGCACGACCTGGCCCCACTGAGCCGCCGGGCCGTGGCCCGGCTCGCCGCGGGACACACCGTGGACGCCGAGCAGTTGTACCGCGTCTCCGGGGGCAACCCGTTCCTCGTCGCCGAGATCCTGGCCGCGCCCACCGAGACGATCCCGGCCACCGTGCGCGAGGCCGTCGCCGGTCGTCTCGTGGGCCTGTCGGCCCCGACACGCACGGTCGTCGACGTGTTGGCCGTCCTGGGGCACCGTGTGTCGCTGCCGCTGCTGACCGGCATCCTTCCCGGCGCGGAGAAGGGGCTCGAGGAGGCCGTGACCTGCGGCATCGTGCGCACCGAGGGACAGATCACCGAGTTCCGCCATGAACTCACCCGGCTGGCCGTGCTGGAGGCCGTACCCGCCGCCCGCCGGCTGCACGTGCACCGGCAGGTGCTGGCGGCCATGCGCTCGGGCGCCACCGCCGCGGACGACCTGGCGCTGCTGGCCGATCACGCCGAGGCCGCGCGGGATCCGGCCGCCGTGCTGGAGTACGCGCCCGCCGCCGCCGCGCGTGCCGCCGCGCTGGGCGCCCACCGGGAAGCAGCCGCCCAGTACGCCCGCGCCCTGCGCTACGCCGACGGTCTGCCGCCTGATCGACGAGCCTCCTTGCTGGAGGGACATTCACGGGCCTGTCTCCTCTCCAGCCAGCTGGACGACGGGGTCGCTTCTCGCCGCACGGCGGTGCGGCTGCGCCACGGGCTCGGCGACCGGCTGCGCGAAGGGGAGGACCTGCGCTGGCTGTCGAACTGGCTGTGGCCGGCCGGGCAGGCCGTCGAGGCCAGGCGGATCGGCCGGGACGCGGTGCGGGTGCTCGAAGGGCTGCCCCCGAGCCGGGAGCTGGCCTGCGCCTACCTGAACCTGTGTCAGCTGGCCTGCTACGGGCACGCTCCGGTGCCCGTGGCCGCCTCGTACGCCGAGAAGGCGATCGCGCTGGGGGAGCGCTTCGGCGACGCGGGCACGGTCGTCCAGGCGCGTTTCCACGCTGCGGCGGCACGGGTGCTGGGCGAGGGGGACGACTGGGAGGAGTGCGAGCGGGCCGTGTCGGACGCGATCGCGCAGGAGCTGCCGGTGGACGCGGCCCAGTCGGCGGTCGTGATGTCCTGGTTCACCGCACTGCGGCGTGATGTCGCCCGGAACAGCGAAGCGGTGAGCCGGGCGGAGGCCTACTGCCTCGACCGCGAGCTGCCGACCTACCTGCTGTGCACGCATGCCTGGGCCGGATGGGGACTGCTGAACCAGGGCTCCTGGCCTGAGGCCGCCGGTGCCGCGCAGAAGGTGCTGTGCCATCCCGGCTCCCCGCCGGTGGCCCGGGCGGTGGCGCTGGCCGTGCTGGCCCTCGTGCGGGCCCGCCGGGGCAGGGGTCAGGTGTGGCCGCTGCTGGAGCAGGCGGCGGGCCTGGTCGACTCGGACTGCCTGCTGGACACGGGTCTGGAGTGGGAGGCCCGGGTGGAGGCGGCCTGGCTGGCCGGTGACCACGAGCGGGTGCAGGCCGAGGCACGCCGCGGCCTGGCCGCACTGGAGGAGCGCGACCACCCTTGGCTGTCCGGCCCGCTGGCCTGCTGGATCCGCCGCGCGGGGGGAACGCCGCCGCCGGTCCCGGCGGCGGAACCCTACGCGCTGGAGCTGGCCGGTGACGTGGCCGGCGCCGCGGAGCGCTGGGACGGACTCGGCTGCCCGTACGACGCCGCGCTGGCCCGGTTGTCCGGCGGCGACGCTCCCGCACTGCACCAGGCCCTGGCGGCCTTCGAGGTACTCGGCGCCCGGCCGGCCGTGGCGCGCACCCGCGCCCTGATGCGCGCCCGCGGTGTCCGCCCGGTCCGCCGTGGCCCGCGGGCGGCCACCCGGGCCAATCCCTACGGGCTGACCAACCGTGAGCTGGACGTCCTGAAGCTGCTGAACGAGGGCCTGTCGGACGCCGAGATCGCCGCCCGCCTCTACATCACCCCCAAGACGGCCGGACATCACGTGGGCGCGGTCCTGAACAAACTCGGTGTCCACACCCGCCACGAGGCCGCCCGCAAGCTGCACCACTCCGAGCGCCGGTAGGAGGCCGACCGGGGTCGGTCCGGCAGGACAGTGGACATCCCGGCGACGGAACCTCGGCCCTCCCCTCCCCCGGTCGCCGCCGGCGTCGGGCCCGTCCCTCCGCCTGCCGACCGGCACCGTGGCTTCAGGTGCGGCGGGCACCGGCCGCCAGGCGGTCGGCGAGCGCGGTGACTAGGTCGCGCAGTTCGTCCGGGCGTTCGATGACGAACGGCCGGTCGAGTGCGGCCAGCACCCCGGGCAGCCAGTCCAGCCGTTCCGCCCGCAATTCGACACGGAACCAGCGGGCGGCCGCCGGGTCCGCGTCCGTCGCCGGCTCCTGCTCCTGCTCCTGCTCCTGCTCCTGCTCCTGCTCCTGCTCCTGCACTGTGGCGATGTGGGCGGGGAGCCGGGCGCGGATCTCCTCGATCGTCCCGTGGACGCGCAAGGTCACCTCGTGCCGGTATACCGCGGTGGCGAAACCGGTCAGGACACGCCGTGCCGGGTCGGCGCCGTCGGGCGCCTCGAACGATCCGGGCAGGATCCGCGCGTCGGTGATGCCGTCGAGGCGGAAGGTCCGGTCCTCCCCGATGCCGGGATCGGCACCGGTGACGTACCAGCGTCCCGAGTGGGCCACGAGCCCGTACGGGTGCAGCGTGCGCTCGCTGCGCCGGCCCCGGCGGTCGGTGTACCTGATCGAGAGGGGCCGGCGGTGGCGAACCGCGTCGGCGACGGCCAGCAGGACCGCGGCGTCGGGCGCGGCGAAGTCGCCGGGCGGTGCCGTGAAGGCGAGGGATTCCAGCACCGCGTCGAGGCGGCGGGCGAGGCGCTCGGGCAGCACCCGCCGGATCTTCGCCGCCGCAGTCTCACTGGCGGTCGCGGTCGTCACCGCCGGTCCGGACCGGCGGGCGACGGCCAGGCCGAGCGACACGGCGAGCGCCTCGTCGTCGCTGAGCATGAGCGGGGGCAGGCGGTAGCCGGGCGCGAGGCGGTAACCGCCGTAGCGGCCGCGCACCGCCTCGACCGGCACATCCAGGTCGATCAGGTGGTCGACGTACCGGCGCACGGTGCGCGGGTCGACGCCGAGCCGGTCGGCTAGTTCGGTCATGGTCCGGGTGCCGCCCGACTGCAGCAGTTCCAGAAGGGTGAGCACACGGCCGGTGGGTCGGGACATGAGGCGGAGTCTACGGACAATACTGGACCGATTCTGTCCTCTATCTGTTCTACCTTCGACTACGTCACCGACCACCGGTCGCTCAGGACGGGCTTCCGGTCATGCAAGGGAGAACACCATGGACTTCGTCTCGGTTCGCATCATCAGCGGCGACGTCGCCGCCCTCGTCGCCTTCTACGAGAAGGCCACCGGAACTGCGGCGGTCTGGTCCACCGAGGACTTCGCCGAACTCAAGACCCCCACGGCGACCCTCGCCGTCGCCGGCACCCGGACCGTCCCGCTCTTCGCGCCGGGCTCCGCCCGCCCGGCCGACAACCACAGCGTGATCATCGAGTTCCTGGTCGACGACGTCGACCAGGTGCACCGGAACCTGACCGGCCTCGTCAGCGACTTCGTCGCCGGCCCCACCACCATGCCCTGGGGGAACCGGTCGCTGCTGCTGCGGGACCCGGACGGCAACCTCGTCAACTTCTTCACGCCGGTCACCCCGGAAGCCGTCGCGAAGTTCAGGCGGGGGCGCCGGGCGTAGCGGCGCCCCCGGATCAGCCTGTCGGCATGCCGATCCGGTCGCGTTCGAGCGCGGAACGAAGCTCCGAGAGCGCCTGGGCCACGAGGGCCGTGCGGGCGCTTCCGAAGGTGTCCCGGACCAGTTCGGCCAGCCGCTCGGTGAAGGTTCGCTGCGCCGCCTCGACCAGCCCCGCGCCGTCGTCGGTCAGGGCCAGCAGCGATGAGCGGCGGTCCGCCGGGTTCGGCTGCCGGACGACCCAGCCCCGTTTCTCCAGGCGGTCGACGCTCTTGCTGGTCGCCCCGATGCCGATGGCGAACACGGTGGCGAGGTCGGCCACCCGGCACCCCGGGTGGTCCCGGATGTGGCGCAGGAACTCGTACTGCGAGGTGACGATGCCGTGCTGCTCGCGGAGCCGGTCGTTCAGGGCGTTGTAGAGCCGCGTCTCACAGCGGACGAGGTCGTCGAAGAAGCCCGCCATGCCGTCAGGGTCATCGCATCGATCAGAACCGTCAACAGATTTATATGCCATGGCATATAGTGTAGTGGCATCTACTGGCAGACGGAGGCTATGACGATGAGCAAGGAACAGCGGGCGAAGATCGACGCGATGGTGCGGCGGCTCCGGCCACAGGGCCCCCGGTCGATCGAGGAGATCCGGGCCGGGTTCAGCGCGCTGATGGCCGAGATGATCGTGCCGCCCGGGATCCGCACCACCGCCGCGACACTCGGCGAGCGGCCCGCGCTCCTCGTCGAGCCGGTCACCGGCGCGCGCCCCGGGACGATCCTGTACTTCCACGGCGGCAGCTACGTGTCGGGGTCTCCCGAGACGGCGCTGTCACTGACCGGAAACCTCGTGGCCAGGACCGGCTTCAGTGCCCTCTCGCTGGACTACCGGCTCGCTCCCGAGCACCCGTTCCCGGCGGCGATCGAGGACGCGTTGAGCGCCTACCGCGCGCTCCTCGACAGCGGTGCGGAACCGGGGGCGATCGCGTTCGCGGGCGACTCCGCCGGGGGAGGACTCACCGTGACCACCTGCCTCGCCGCCCGCGACGCGGGGCTGCCCCTGCCCGCCGCGATCGTGGCGTTCTCCCCCGGGCTCGACGCCACCCGGACGGGAGAGAGCATGCGCACCAAAGCGGGCGTCGATCCGTTCCTCACACGTGAGGGCCTGCGGCCGACCGAAGACATGTATCTCGCCGGGCGGGACCCGCACCACCCGCTGCTCAGCCCGGCCGTCCTCGCCGACCTGACCGGTTTCCCGCCCATGCTGTTGCAGGCCGGCACCAACGAGATACTCCTGGACGACTCCACGCGCACGGCCGCGCGGGCCATGGCGGCCGGAGTGGACGTCGTCCTGGACGTCACGGCCGACGTGCCCCACGTGTTCCAGGCCTTCGCCGGTGTCCTCGACGAGGCCGACGAGGCCTTGGACCGCGCCGCCCTCTTCCTCGGCCAGCGCCTTGGCACCCCGGACGCGGCGGCCCGGTAGAACCGGCCCAGGGCCCGGGGGGGCAACCGCGAACCCGACCGCGACCGGACGTCAGTGGACGTCGCCGGCCCTGACGAGGGAACAGATGTCACAGCCATGTCGTCGCCGGCCAGACCGTCACGGCCGCGCCGGACAGGAGCGTGAGGTTGAGGGCGATACGGCGGTCTCCTCGGCTCAGGTGGACCCTCACCGCCCCGATCTGCAGGGCCGTGAACCCCACGGCCGCGGCCAGAGCCAGCCAGGGTGCGATCCCGGTCAGCGGAGGCAGGACCAGTCCGCACGCGCCGAGCATTTCGGTCAGCCCGAGGGCTCTGACGGCCGGCATCGGCATGCTGTCGACCCAGGCCATCATCGGCCGGAGCCGGTCGCGGCTCCGCAGGACTTTCAGGGTGCCCCCGTAGAGATAGAAGAGGGCCAGCAGGCCGGCGAGGACCCAATATGCGGCGTTCATGGTTCCGTTCGTTGCCGTCGGTTGCGGGGGAACACGTGGGTATCAGGGCCGAGCACACACGTGTCACGGGTTCGGAAGGCTTCGGCCGTGCTGGTCCCCGTCGGCGGCAGGCCCGTTGTGTCCTTCCGCCCGGGGGCGCCCTTCCGCCCGGCGGCGCCCTTCCGGCCGGGGCATGAAGTCGGTGGCGGGCTCGGTGGCGTAGCGGCTCATCGTCCGGATGCTCGCCTGCGGGGTCGGTGGCGCGCCGCCGGCGAACATGTCCTGCAGATCGCGGAAGTACTGCACGTAGAGGTCCGGCGTGAAGGTGCTGAGCATGACGGCCGGCCGGTCGGTGGTGTTGGCGAAGGTGTGCGGCGCTCCGGGCGGGACCATCACGAGGGTGCCCGCGCTCGCGTCGTGCTCCTCGTCCCCGACGGTGAAGCGGACCGTGCCGGAGATGACGTAGAAACCCTCGTCGTGCTGGGCGTGGCGGTGCTGCGGCGGGCCGGGGGTGTGCGGGGCGAGGACCGACTCGGCGATCCCGAGGCGGTGACCGGTGTTGCTGCCGTCCTCCAGGATCCGCATGCGTGTGGTGCCGAGGGAGATCGTCTCGCCGTCGTCCGGGCCGACCACCGACACGGCGGGGTCGGTGGTGGGCCGGCTGGTGCTCGGTGTGTGGGTCATGTTCCGATTCCACTGCCGGGGGCGCGGGCCTGTCCAAGACCCGTTCCAGAACCTCGATACCGAACGGGTATCGTCGCACCATGGAGCTACGTACGCTGCGTTACTTCGTGGCGGTCGCCGAGGAACTCCACTTCGGCCGGGCGGCCGCCCGACTGCACATGAGCCAGCCTCCGCTGAGCCGGGCGATCAAGCGTCTGGAGGCCGAAACCGGCGCCGCACTGTTCGAGCGTTCGTCAGCCGGAGTCGCGCTCACCGCGGTGGGAGCGGTTCTGCTGGAAGAGGCGCGTGCGCTGCTGGAGCAGGCCGACCGGGCGGCGGTGCGCGTGGCCGCGGCGGCCGGTGCCGCCACCGTCACGATCGGCATCCTGGGCGACAGCACCGACCCGGCGGCGGCGCGGCTGGCCGACACGTACCGCCGACGCCACCCGGACGTCGAGGTCCGGGTCCGTGACACCGATCTGACCGACCCCACCTGCGGGTTGCACGCCGGTCTCGTCGATGTCGCCCTGACCCGGGGGCCGTTCGACGGGACCGGCCTGAGCGTGCGGGAGTTGCGTGCCGATCCGGTGGGCGCACTGCTGCGCGCCGACGATCCGCTGGCCCGCCGTGGCAGCCTGGAGCCGGCCGAACTGGCGGACCGCCGCTGGTTCCTGTTCCCCGAGGGCACCGACCCGCTCTGGCAGTCGTACTGGAACGGGGACGGACGCCGCGAGGGACCCGTGGTGCGCACCGTCCAGGAATGCCGGCAGGCGGTCCTGTGGAACGGCACGGTCGGCATGACCCCTGTCGGACACGAGGTGCCGGAGGGGTTGGCCGTGGTGCCGCTGGCGGGCATGGCGCCGAGTCCGGTGGTGGTCGCATGGAGCGAGGGCGACGTGAACCCGTTGGTCCGTTCGTTCGTGCGGCTCGCGATCGCCGCCTACCGGGGCTGAGGTCCGCGCGCAGGGGCGGCGCCCGGCCTGGGGCCGGCCGTGGGGAAGGCTCTTGTAGGGGGTGAGGACCCCGCCATCATGTTTACGTGAACATCATGGAGGCGGGCGGGGATGCGCGAAGGGTGCCCGCGGGTCTTGCCGCGCTCGGGCTCGGGGGTTTCGGGATCGGCCTGACCGAGTTCGTGATCGCGGGCCTGCTCCCCCAGGTGAGCCGTGACCTGGGTGTGTCCGCCGCCGTGGCCGGGTGGCTCGTCTCGGGGTACGCCCTGAGCATGGCGGTGGGGGCGATCGTGCTGACCGCCGCCACCACCCGTGTGCACCGCAAGACCGTCCTCGTCGCCCTGATGGCCCTGTTCGTCGCCGGCAACCCGCTGACCGCCGTGGCCCCCGCCTACGCCGCGGCGCTGCTCGGCCGCGTCATCGCCGCCCCGTGCCACGGCTCCTTCTTCGGCATCGGCTCGCTCGTCGCCCGCCGCCGGTGTGCCCGGCATGATCACCCGTGTCACCGACGCCGCCGGCGGCACCCCGCTCGCCGCCGCCAACGTGTCGGCCTCCAACGTCGGCAACGCCCTGGGTGCCTGGCCGGGCGGGCTCGTGATCAGTTCCGGCCTGGGCTACACCGCGCCGCTGTACGCGGGCGCCGCGGTCGTCTCGCTCCGGCCGGCGGTGATGGTGGTCACCGCGCGCACCGGGTGCGCCGCGGGACCCGCGCCGGCCGGCTCCCGCCAAGAGGCCGGCGGTGTACCGCGGGAAGCCGAACGGCAGGCCGGCGGGCGGCGGTAGCCGCTGCCCGGCGGCGGTGGCGGTAGGCCGTTGCGCGGAGCAGCGGCCGGGGACGAGGGGCCGGGCGGTTCAGTGCGCCTCGCGGTGCGCGCGGGCCTCGGCCGCCGTCCGCAGGTCGCTCAGCCACGCTTCGAGGCCCTGCCGGAGGATCTCGGTCGCGGCGGGGACGTTCGCGTCGACCTGGGGACCGGTGTGGGTCTCCTCGGTGCTCACCCGGACACCACCCCTGACCTTCGTGAAGTTCCATACGTGGACGCCGTCGATGTGCAGGCCCTCACCGTCCGCGGGGCCGGTCCAGCGGACGCAGGAGCCGTGCCTGAGCTGGCGGACGGTCGACGTGATGTCCAGACGGGTGGCGGGGGTCGCGGGGTTGGGAGGCACCGGGGTGGTCCAGTGGAACGCCGAGCCCGTCCTCAGCGGGCCGTGGTCGAGGCGTTCCGCGCTCGTGACGGGGGCCTGCCAGGTCGGCCAGCGCTCCACGTCGGTCTGCAGTTTCCAGATGGTGCGCAGCGGGGCGTGGATCACGGTCTCGGTGCGGTAACGGATCCGGGCCCGGGGATCGACGCCCTCTCCGCGGCAGGTGAGGGAGTGGGCGGCGCGGGGGGTGGCCCCGGCGGGCGCGGCGGCGCCGAGGAGGCCGGCGACCAGCGGGAGGGTGAGCAGGACGGCGGGGACAGCGGTGCCGCGCAGACGGGAGGACATGACACAACCCCTTGTGAGCTAGAAGCTTGAACTTTCGTTAGAGGTTATAACCACCTGGAGCGGGCGGTCAACCGGTTGCGTGATAGCTTCTAACCAGCACTTGAGGCCGTAGCCCGAGAACGGCGGAGGAGGCGGGAGCCGGGCCATGACGACGCCGGACGCACAGAACCCGCGGGAGCGCTACCGCGCCCAGGTCCGTACGGAGATCAAGGGACACGCCTGGGAGCAGATCGCCACGGCGGGGGCGTCCGCACTCTCCCTCAACGCGATCGCCAAGCGGATGGGCATGAGCGGTCCCGCGCTCTACCGCTACTTCGCCAGCCGCGACGACCTGATCACCGAACTCGTCCGGGAGGCGTACCGCAGCCTGGCCGACACGCTCGCCACCGCCTCGGCCGCCGGAGCCGACCCGGCCGGGCTGGCGCACGCGCTGCGCGACTGGGCCCTGACGGACCCGCAGCGGTACCTCCTCATCTACGGCACCCCCGTGCCCGGTTACCACGCCCCCGCGGACATCACCGGCATCTCCGAGCGGATCATGACGCTGCTGCTCGACGCCTGGGCGGGGCAGACCCCGTACAGTGTGGCGACGCCGTTCGACGCCCACCTCGCGGACCACCGGGAGTGGGCCGGTGCCCACCCCGGGCCACCCCTCGTTCTCCACCGGGCCCTGACGTTCTGGACCCGGCTGCACGGTGTCCTGTCCCTGGAACTGGCCGGCCACTTCACCGGCATGGGCTTCGACCCCGCCCTGCTCTTCGCGGCCGAAGTGGACGACCTGCTGGCACCCGGGTCCTGACCCCTGCCCTGCCCCCCGACGGCCCCGTCCCCGGCGACTGAGCACCGCCCGCGCGCAGGAGCGTCCGGCCGCGAAGCCGCGGCACGCCGCCGCCCGTGAGGGGCGATTGTCAGGCAAGCGGCGACTTGCCTATGGTGGGGTCGTGCCGGAAGATGTCTTCAAGGCGCTGGCCGACCCCACCCGCCGGCGCATCCTCGATGAGCTGGCGGAGCGGGACGGACAGTCCCTGTTCGAGATATGTGCGCGCCTGACCACCAGACACGGCCTGGGCCTGTCCCGCCAGGCGGTCAGCCAGCACCTCGCCGTCCTGGAAGCCGCGGGCCTGGTCCGGGTGCGCCGCGAGGGCCGCTACAAGTTCCACGACCTGAACACCGCACCGCTTGAGCACATCGTGACCCGATGGCTCAGGCCCGATGCGCCGGAGAACACCCCATGAAGATCCACCTGTCCAGCGTCTTCGTCGACGACCAGGACAAAGCCCTGCGCTTCTACACCGAGGTCCTGGGCTTCGCGAAGAAGACCGAGGTCCCGCTCGGCGAGCACCGGTGGCTGACCGTGGTGTCGCCGGAGGACCCCGACGGCACCGAACTGGTGCTGGAACCCGACCGCCACCCCGCCGTGAAGCCGTATCAGACGGCGCTGGTCGCGGACGGCATCCCGCTCACATCCTTCGCCGTCGACGACGTGCACGCGGAGTTCCGCCGGCTGCGCGGACTCGGGGTGCGTTTCACCCAGGAGCCGGTGGAGATGGGCCCGGTGGTCACCGCCGTACTGGACGACACGTGCGGCAACCTGATCCAGATCGCCCAGTACAAGTGACGTCGGCCCGGCAGGGCGGCGCGGCGGGGCCTGCTCAGGGGGCGGCCTGCCGGGCGGGGCGGGGCCCACGGGCGAGGCGGGGCGGCGTGGTGAGTACAGCGAGGCAGGCTACGACCGCGGCGACGCCGGCCCAGCCCGGCAGAGGCAGGCGTTCACCGACGACCACGACGGCCAGGACCGCCGCCACGGCCGGTTCCAGCAGCGAGAGCGTGGTCGCCGTGCTCGCGGGAACATGCGCCAGGCCCCAGCCGAACAGCACGTAGCCGGTGAACATGGGCACCAGCGCCATGTACGCGCCGACAGCCGCGTTGGACGACGAGTCGAGGAGCGGCGCCCCGGTGGCCGTCAGCACCGGCAGGAGCAGCAGTCCGCCCAGGCCGAAGACGGTGCCCATGGCCGCGCCGGCCGAGACACCGCCGCCGATCAGGCGGTGGGCCGCCCAGGAGTACAGGGCGTAGGTGAGGCCGGCCACCAGCCCCAGCCCCACCCCCAGCACGGTCGTCCCCGTGGAGTGACCGCCGGGCCCGGCGTGTCCCCCGGCCGCCTCGGCCACGCACAGCAGGGCCGTCCCGGACAGACCCAGGGCGGCGCCGGCCGTCCAGCGGCGCGTCAGCCTGCGCCCGTCCACGACCCGCTCGATCAGTGCCGAGGCGAGCGGTGCCGAACCGATCGAGACCACCGTCCCCGCCGCGACCCCCGCCAGGTGCATCGAGGTGTAGAAGGCCTGCGGATAGGCCGCCACCGCCAGGGCGCCGAGCAGCACCACACCGCCCCGGGCCCGCAACCGGGGCGCCTCCCGGGCGATGCGCGGCGCGGCCACGAGTGCCTGGAGCAGACCGCCCAGCCCCATGGCCACCGCCCCGATCGCGAGGGGCCCCACGTCCGGGGCGAAGGTCGCGACCGTACCGGTCGTCCCCCACAGCGCCGACGCCACGAGTACGCACACCGATCCCGTGCGCACCGAGCCGGCCGCGGGTCCTGCGGACCGGGTCACAGCCCGCCCACCAGGTCCGCGGCCATCGCGCGGGCGCGCTCCAGGGGCGCACCCGCGCCCTCCAGGCCGGCGCGTGCCATCGCGCCCTCCAGCAGGAACGCCAGGTGCTCCGCCGTCGCGCGGGCCTCCTCGGGCCGCCCCGGCAGCAGTTCCCCGACGTGCCCGGCGAGCAGGGCCTCGACCTCCTCCTTGTGCCGGCGTACGACGGCCCGGCCCTCGTCCCCCGCCGGCAGTTCGGCAGCCGCGTTCAGCAGGCCGCAGCCGCGGAACCCGCGCTCGTAGGCGAACGCGGCGTGATCGGCGTAGGCGTCGAAGACGGCCAGCACGCCGGCGCGTGCGTCCTCGGCCCGCTCCAGTCGCCGCCGGTACAGGCCGAGCCATTCCTCGTGCCGGGCGTCCAGGTAGGCCCGGACCAGATCGGCCTTGGAGGAGAAGTTGTTGTACAGGCTCATCTTGGCCACACCCGCCTCGGCGGTGATCGTGTCGATCCCCGTCGCCGACACGCCGTCCGCGTAGAAGCGGCGCGCCGCGGCGGCGAGCAGCTTCTCCCGCGCGGTTCCCCGCCGCGTCGCGGGCTGCGGGGCCGCAGCACCGGATTCACTCATCGCACTCCCCTGTCTCACTAGGTAGGTCAGTCTACCTAGTGAGGAGCGGGATGTGCGAAGTGACGTGGGCTACGGCAGGGCCGCCTCCCACTCCGCCTCGGTCAGCGGGGGGCCGGGAAGGTGCTTCTTCTTCGGGCCCAGGAGCATGGGCAGGAGCATGTCGGGTGCGAACAGACGGGTGGCCGGCTTCTCCAGGCTCATGACATCCAGCAGGGCGCCCAGGGCACGCGGGCTGCGGGCTCCCGTGGCCACCGCGCGGTCGACGTAGCGCGCGAGGAGCCGCTGCGGAAGGCTCGGCGGGGTGTCGGTGGCGTCCGGGTAGAAGGCGTCCTGTCCGACCGCGAGGTTCCAGGCGGCCGAGACGGGGCGGGCGGCGGCACGCTGGAGGAGACGCCCGCTGCCCGGGGTGGTCATGCCGGTCGTCCGCAGCAGGTCGCGGACGGCGACGGCGCTCTGTGCGGCGACGGTCAGTCCGTGTCCGTAGACGGGGTTGTACCCGGCGACCGCGTCCCCGAGGACGAGGAACCCGTCGGGCCAGCGCCTGATCTTCTCGTAGTGGCGGCGCTGGTTGGCGGTGCCGCGTGTCACGGTGACGCCGCCGACAGCATCGGCGTTCTCGATGAGCGCGCCGATGACCGGGTCCGCCAGGCGCCTGGCGAACTCCGCGAAGGCACCGGGGTCGCCCGTCGGTTCCCCGCCGCGAGTTCCGGCGAGGGTGACGATCCAGCGGCCGCCCTCGACGGGCAGGACGATGCCTCCCCGCCCCGGCGCCCTCGACGGGTTGGCCTGCACGTTGACGAGCGGGAACCCGGTGGCCGCGGTGGTACCGGGAGCCCGGTAGACGCGGGTCGCGTAGGTGATGCCGGCGTCGACCCTGCGCTCGGTGACGCGCGGGAGTCCGAGGGCTCGGAGCCAGTGGGGGGTGCGCGAGCCGCGCCCCGAGGCATCGACGACGAGGTCGGCGGTCAGGATGCGTTCGCCGGTGTCGTCTCGGACGCGGAGGCCGGTGACGCGGCGGGCGTCGCCTTCCAGCCCGAGGGCGGTGGTCCCCTGCCGGAGCGCTGTCCGCGGGTGGGCGAGGACACGGTCGCGCAGGACGGCGTCGAGCAGGTCACGGGAGCTGGCGAGGTTGCGGTGGTGGGTGGCGAGGAAGCGGCGGAACCAGACCTCGTTGGGGGCCCGCGAGACCATGTCGCCCATGATGCGGACGAGGCGACCGCCCCGCGCCACGACGTCGTCGACGACACCGGGCAGCAGCGCGTCGAAGGCGAGCACCCCGCCGCTCCACACCAGGTGCGCGTGCCGGGCCTGCGGCACACCGCGGCGCGGCGCCGCACCGGCGGGCAGGACGTCCCGTTCGACGATCGTGACGTCGGCGGACCCGGCCAGCGCCGCCGCGGTGAACAGCCCCGCGGCGCTCGCGCCGATCACCAGGGCCGTGGGCCGGCGGGTGGGTGTCCGGTCGGGCATGGCGTCGAGGCTCCCCGGTCTCAGGCACTGCCGCCGCGCGGCCGCGGCGCGGGGCGAGCTGATCTTCACGGCTCGCCGGCGGGCCGTCAACTGTGCCGTTTCGGCCGGGCAGTGGGACGCCGGCGGTGCGACCGGTGTGTCGGAGGGCTACGGACCGGCGGTCGATCGGAGGGCTAAGGACCGGCGGTCGATCGGAGGCCAACGGGTCGGGGACCGGCCGGAATTCGACGATCCGGGCAGTCGGCCAGGGCCGGCCCGGTCCGTCGGAGCACGACGAACCGACGGGCTGGCCGAAAGCCAACGGACCGGAGATCAGCGGGAAATCGACAGTCCGGGCAGTCAGGCTGGGCCGGTCAGGAGGAGTGTGGCGATCCGGTGGCCGCTCGTGGCCCGGCGGAACGACCGGTCGGCTGGGGCCCCACGGCCCCCGCGGTCGGCCGGGCTCCCCCGGTCCGGCCGGTCCGGCCGGTCCGCCGGAGTCCCCGCGATCCGTTCCGGCAGCCGGAGGCCCCTGGCCCGGCCGACCCCGCCAGAAGCCCACGGTCCGTTCCGCCGGCTGCAGCCCCCTGGCCCGGCCGACCCCGCCGGAAGCCCGCGGTCCGTCCCCGCAGCCGGTGACCCGCGAGCCGTGCTGTAGGCCGGAGACGGGTGGTTCCTGCTGTCGGCCGTGAGTCGGAGGTTTGGTGCTCAGCCGGAGTCCGACGCGTATTCCGACGCCGAATCCGCCGGGTCGTGGGTGAAGTCACCGTGGGCCATCTCGCCGTCGACCACCCAGTCGGACGTCAGTGTGGCGCCGACCCCCTGCGCTCTGCGGCGGATCTCGTCGACCACGGCGGTCTCCCCGCGCATCCACGGCGGCATGGACCAGTTGGGGAAGAACTGACCGTGGGCCCCGGCGGCGACCACCTCGTAGCCGAGCGGCCTGCCGATGTGCTCGTTGACCGCCTCGAACGCCCACTGGCATGCGACACAGGCCAGCTTGACGCCGCCCATGTGCACCGTCCTGGGCGCGTTCGGGTCGCCGGGGTCCTTCTTCCAGGCCGCGACCTGCTGGCCCAGGAGCGTCATCTCGCCGTGCTGGGCGGGCACGCCTTTCTTGACCGGCCTGGTGACCTCGAACCAGGTGAGGGGCTTGTGCAACGCCTCGCGGATGGCGCCCAGTTCGATGGACTCGGGGTGGGCCGTCTCGTACGAACCGGAGTCCAGGGCGCGGAGCTTGCTGCGGTCCTGCCGTTCCCGCTGCCGATCGTGCGACGACGAGCCCCACCCGTGGTGGCCGGCCCGCGGGGCGCTGCCGTCGGCGAACCCCCTGACCTCCGCGTCGATCTTCTGGCGCTGTTCCTCGGTGACCACCCGCTTGCCGGTGTTGCCGGCGATACCGAGGGTGCCGTCGGGCAGCAGATTGACGGCGAGATGCGGGGTGAACTTGTTCTTGGCCTTCGGGTCCGAGGTGAGGATGACGCGCTCGGCGGTGCGCGCGACGCGGTCCAGCATGCGCAGCGCGGCGTCCCGGTCGGACTCGGCGGGGGCCTCGGTCTGGTGGAAGGCGGGAGCCCGCTGGACGGCGGGTGCGGCCGGCGCGTGCTGCCGGCCGTGGTCACCGCCCTCCTGCGTCACCGCCCGCTGCACGGCGGGGGCCGGGGCGGCCAGGGCGCGGTGGGCGTTGGCCTCCGCCTCGCGTTCGAACCGGTCGCTGGGGTCGCTCACCCGCAGGCCGTCGCCGTGGTCGGTGCCGGCGACCGGTCCGCTCCGCTGCTGGACCACGTGCGTCAGCTCGTGCGCCAGCGTGTGCCGGTCGGAGCCGCCCTCGCCCACGACCACGTGACTGCCGGACGTGTACGCGCGAGCGCCCACCTCGGCGGCCGAACGCCGTGCGGCCTGATCGGTGTGCATGCGCACGTCCGAGAAGTCCGCGCCGAGCCGGGCCTCCATCTCCGCCCGCAGCACCGGCTCCAGGGGCGTGCCGGGCGTGCGCAGCACGTCGTGCACGGTGGAGCGTTGGACCGGCGTCGCCTCGTCCTGCGCCGTATCGTGTCCGCAGCCCGGACCGTGACTGTGGCGTTCGAGGTCGAGCATCCGGGCCACGGCCGTGTTGCCCGCCGTGCGTTGCAGGTGGAGCAGGGAGGCGGCCTGCGAGCTGGTGGGAGCAGGCGCACGGCTCCCCGCGGGCTTGGCGCCCGGCTCTCGTTCCGAGTTCTCCTGCGGACGCGCACGCATGACGGTCAGTCCACCCCTCCGGTAGTCCTCCCTCCATGGGACGGGCCGCCGGGTGGCCGGGGCAAGGAACTTTCGGGCAGAGCAGGGGGCAGGGTGCGCGGTCGCGCTCGTCCCGGTCGCGACCCGGGCAGGCCGGGACGACGACCGGGCCGGCCCCGGGGGCCGGGCGAGCGCGACGGCGGCGCTGCCGAGGTTTCCGGTCGCGCCGCCGAACAGCAGCGTCTGCCGGGGTTCGAGCCCGGCCACCTTGCACTGCGACTGGCCGTGAGCACACCTGCGTGACGGCCGCTCGGCACGCGTGTGTGAGCGTCGGCCCCTCGGCGGGCGTGTGCGTACGTGACTCCGGGTACGGACCGGCCCGGCGCCACCCAAGCGGTACCGGGCCTGCCCTGCGGAGCGCTGCGGGTCAGTCCGTGCCGGACTCCATCGCGGCACGGTCCAGCATCTCGTCGTCGGAGCCCTCGCCGCGGGAGGCGATGGCCTCGGCCCCGCCCTCGGGCATGCTGCCGATCAGACCGGTCGCGGCGGCCTGGGCGGCGCCGATGGCCGGTGTGCCCGCGCCGATGAGGCCGATCGCGGCGTACTGCTCCAGCTTGGCGCGGGAGTCGGCGATGTCCAGGTTGCGCATGGTGAGCTGGCCGATCCGGTCGACCGGGCCGAAGGCCGAGTCCTCGGTGCGCTCCATGGACAGCTTGTCCGGGTGGTAGCTGAACGCGGGGCCGGTGGTGTCCAGGATCGAGTAGTCCTCGCCGCGCCGCAGCCGCAGGGTCACCTCGCCGGTGACGGCCGCGCCGACCCAGCGCTGCAGCGACTCGCGGACCATCAGGGCCTGCGGGTCCAGCCAGCGGCCCTCGTACATGAGCCGGCCCAGGCGCCGTCCCTCGGTGTGGTACTGGGCGAGGGTGTCCTCGTTGTGGATGGCGTTGACCAGGCGTTCGTAAGCGGCGTGCAGCAGGGCCATGCCGGGGGCCTCGTAGATGCCGCGGCTCTTGGCCTCGATGATGCGGTTCTCGATCTGGTCCGACATGCCCATGCCGTGCCGGCCGCCGATGGCGTTGGCCTCCATCACCAGGTCGACCGCGGAGGCGAACTCCTTGCCGTTGACCGTCACCGGGCGGCCCTGGTCGAAGCCGATCGTCACGTCCTCGGTGGGGATCTCGACCTCGGGGTCCCAGAACCGCACACCCATGATCGGCTCGACGGTCTCCACCCCGGTGTCCAGGTGTTCCAGCGTCTTGGCCTCGTGGGTGGCGCCCCAGATGTTGGCGTCGGTGGAGTACGCCTTCTCCGTGCTGTCGCGGTAGGGCAGGTCGTGGGCGAGGAGCCACTCCGACATCTCCTTGCGACCGCCCAGCTCGGTCACGAAGTGCGCGTCCAGCCAGGGCTTGTAGATCCTCAGCTGCGGGTTGGCGAGCAGGCCGTAGCGGTAGAACCGCTCGATGTCGTTGCCCTTGAAGGTCGAGCCGTCGCCCCAGATCTGGACGTCGTCCTCCAGCATCGCCCGGACCAGCAGGGTGCCGGTGACGGCACGGCCGAGCGGCGTGGTGTTGAAGTAGGCGCGCCCGCCCGAGCGGATGTGGAACGCCCCGCAGGTGAGCGCGGCCAGGCCCTCCTCGACCAGCGCCGCGCGGCAGTCGACCAGGCGCGCGATCTCGGCGCCGTAGGTCTTCGCGCGGTCGGGCACCGAGGCGATGTCGGGCTCGTCGTACTGGCCGATGTCGGCGGTGTACGTGCACGGGACGGCGCCCTTGTCGCGCATCCACGCGACGGCGACCGAGGTGTCGAGGCCGCCGGAGAAGGCGATGCCGACACGCTCGCCGGCCGGAAGGGAGGTGAGGACCTTGGACATGGGAAGAGTATGCACCCTCACGCATGGTCATGCAAAACCCTTCGCGCCGGCCGGGGCGCGTGAGGTCGCGCGCGGACCGGGGACGCACCGGCAAAGCCCTGCCGGGCCGGCCCGGAACCGGAGCGCGCCGGCCGGGTCCCGGCAGGTCAGGCACGGGCGCGGAGCGTGCCGGGGGCCAGGCCCAGCAGGCGTTCGGCCACGGCGATCACCATGTCGTCGAGGGCCGGATGCGCGACCTGCTCGTCGTCGTTGGCGTACGCGCCGAGGCCGTCGACCGTGACGAGGATGTGCAGCGCCGCCCCGAGCGCGTCGTCGACCTCGAAGTCCCCCGCGCGGGCGCCCTCTTCGATGAGGTCCGCGAGGGCGCCGCGCGTGACGGACTCCTGTGCGGCCACGGCCGAGCGCAGCCCGGCACCGAACCGGCTCAGGTGGCGGGCGTTGAGCCACAGCCTGCCGAGGTCGCGGTACTCGCCGTCGGTGAGCCGCACGAGGAAGCGGGCCAGCCGCTCGACGGGGGCAGCGCCCGTTCGCCCTCCGGCAGGAGTGCGGCGCGCTCACCGGTCGCGGCATGGGTGAACGCCTCGCTCACGAGGTCGCCCGCCGCCGGGAAGTAGTGGCCGACGAGTCCGGGGCGCACGCCCAGCTCGTCGGCGACGCGCCGCAGGGTGACGCGTTCGAGCGCCTCCTCCAGCGCGATCCGCGCGGCGGTCCGCACGATCTCCGCGCGGCGCTCGCCGGGCTGCTTGCGGATCCTTGCCGGCCGAGGTCTTGACGTCATGGGAGACACGTTATTGGATGTGCGACCAATACACAGTTGGCCACGCGCCCAATAAGTGGGACGCGGTCCGCGGACCCGAGAGGCCTCGATGACGACGACGAACCCCACTTCCTCCCCCGGCCCCCTGGAGGGGCAGGGACCCGAGCGCGCGGGGCACATGGAGACCCGGGGCATCGACCAGGTACCCGCGGACGAACGCAGCGGGCGGCCACGCCAGTTGTTCGCGGTCTGGGCGGCACCGAACGTCAGTTACCTGAGCTTCGTCGTCGGGGCCACCCTGGTCCTGACGGGGCTCACGCTCCCGCAGGTCTTCGGCGTGATCCTCGTCGGGAACCTGCTGTGGATCTGTACCGGCATCGTCGCGGCCAGCGGTCCGGCGGCCGGCACGAGCGGGTCGGTCATCTCGCGCGCCATGTACGGCGTGGTGGGCAACAAGGTCGTGCTGGTCCTGACCGGTTGGCTCATCGCCGCGGCCTACCTGGCCCTGAACTGGTCCGCCGCGTCCGTCGCGGGCATCGGCCTGGCGGGCAGGACCGGCCTGCCGGACAACCCGTCCGTCGACGCGGCCGTCATCTGTCTGATCGCCGGCGGCACCCTGCTGATCGCGATCTTCGGGTACGCGACGATCGTCCGTCTCTACACCGCGCTGAGCGTGGTGCTGACCGTCGTCTTCGTCGTCGTGACGGGGTACGTGCTCGCGCACGCGGACTGGTCGTACGCCCCGGCCGCCCCGCTCGGGGGCACCGCGCTCGCCGCCACCCTGGGCGCCGGTTTCACGATCATCGCCTCCACGCCGCTGTCGTACAGCAACAGTCCGGACCTCGCCCGCTACCTCCCCCGGGACAGCAGCCCGGCCGCCATCGCCGGATGGACCGCCTTCGGTGCGTACCTGCCGAGCGTCGTGTTCACCGGCGTCGGCGCGCTCGCCGCGACCAGCCTCGACATGAGCGACCCGGAAGGCGCGTTGGAGAGCATCCTGCCGGGCTGGTTCATCCCCGTGTTCGTCATCGCGGTCGTCGTCAACACGATGACGAACAACGGCATGACCGCCTACAGCGCGAGCCTGTCCATCCAGTCGGTCGGCGTCCGCCTCGCCCGGATCCCCGCGGTGCTGATCATCGGCGTCCTCGGCACCGCCATGACGCTGTACGCGATCCTCGTCTTCGACTTCCTGACCAGTGTCAACACCATGCTGCAGCTGGTGGTCGTGGTGACGGGCCCGGCGATGGCGGTGGCAGTGACCGACCTCGTCATGCGCCGCAACCGCTACAACGGCGCCGCCCTGCTCGGGCAGGAGCGCGGCGGCCCGTTCTGGTACCGGCGCGGCGTCCACTGGGCGGGCGTCCTCGCGCTGGCCGTCGGCGGCCTGGTGTCCGCGATGTGGGTGAACACAACCTTCTGGACCGGTCCGATCGCCCGCGTCACGGAGTCCGTGGACCTGTCGATCCCGTCCGGCATGATCACGGCCGCCGCCGTCTACTGGGGGACGGCCCGCGCCCTCCGGACCATCCCGCGCGCCTGACCGGCGCCTCACCTCCTGGAGGAACCAGTGCACTGCGACGTCATCCTGCTCGCCCGGCACGTCGTGGCGGACCTGGCCGAGGAACCGGCGCAGGACACGGCCGACGAACCGGCCGACGAAGCGGTCGACGGTCCGCCCGGCGGACCGGCCGCCGTACCCATCGGCACCTCGGCCGGCGCACCGGCCGAGGCCGCCGTCGGGCCCCGCGGGCCGGCCGGCCCGGGGGGCGACGCGCTCGCCGTCGGGGTCGCGATCAGCGACGGCCGAGTCGTCGCCGTGGGCGACGCGTCCGCCCTCGCTCCCCTGCGCGGCCCCCGCACCGCCGTCCACGAGTTCCCGGGCGCCACGATCCTGCCCGGCCTGGTGGACGCGCACGCCCACCCCGTGTGGGGGTCGATCTCGATCGGCAGCGGCGTGGACCTGTCCGGCGCGGCCACCCTGGACGAGGTGTGCGCCCGTCTCGCCGAGGCCGCGCGGGGACGGACGACCGACGAGTGGATCACCGGCTACGACCTCGATGTGAACGTGTTCGACGGACCCCCCACCGGCCGGCTGTTCGAGAAATGCCTCCCCGGCCGGCCGATCTCGCTGATGACGCGCGACGCGCACGCGCTCGTCGTCAGTCCCCGCGCCGCCGGGATCGCCGGACTGACCGGCCGGGAGACGTTCACCGACGCCTCCTGCGTCGAGGCCGGCCCGGACGGTCTGCCGACCGGACACGTCGTCGAACTCCAGGCCATGGACCTGGTCTTGGCGCACTACCCCGACGTACCGCTGGACACCGCCGCCGGATACGTGCGCCACCAGCTCGCGCTCCTCGCGCGCGGCGGCCTCACCGGTCTGCACGCGCTCGACTTCTCCGAGCCCTCCGAAGCGGTGTACCGGCACATCGAGGAACACGGGGAGCTGCCCCTGCGCATCCGCTGCTCCCCGCTGGTGCCGGCCGACTCGCCCCCGGACGAGTGGCAGCGCGTCGCCGGCCTCCAGGGGCTGCGGGGGCGGCGCTGGCACGTCGAGGGCGCCAAGTTCATGCTGGACGGGACGGCGGACAACGGCACCGCGTGGTTCGACCGCCCGGACAGCCACGGTGAGAACCGCGAGCCGCTGTGGCGCGACGTCGAGGCCTACCGCGCCGCCGTGCGCTTCTTCGCCGAGCGGGGCATCCCGACCGCCACGCACGCCATCGGCGACCGGGCCGTACGGTTCGCCCTCGACGTCATCGAGGAGGCCGGGCCGGTGGCCCGCGCCCCGCACCGTGTCGAGCACGTCGAGTCCATCCCCGACGACCTGCTGGACCGGTTCGCGCGGCTCGGCGTGGTGGCCGGTCTCCAGCCCGTGCACGGCACCCGGCACACGCGCGCGGACGGCACCGACAACTGGTCGCGGCGCATCGGCCCCGACCGCGTCGCGCGCGGCTGGCGCACCCGCGACCTCCTGGACCACGGCGCCGTCGTCGCGCTCGGCTCGGACTGGCCCATCGGTCCCGGCGACCCGCGCGTCGGGCTCGCCGACTGCCAGTTGCGCCGCCCGGTGGAGGAACCGGACACCGCGCCGGTGCAGCCCGGCCAGGCCCTCTCCGCCCGCGAGGCCTACGCCGGCATGACCGCCGCGGCGGCGTACGCGGCCGGTGCCCGCGCCGAACTCGGGCGGATCGCACCGGGCTACCTCGCCGACCTCACCGTCTTCGCCGACGACCCGCTGGGCCTCCCCCCGGAGGCGCAGCCCGCCAACGCCGTCCTCGCGACGGTCGTCGGCGGCGCCGTGCAGCCGCACACGCCCGCCTCCCCCACGAAAGGACGCTCGTGACCACGACGTCGATCCCCCGCCCCGCACACCGCCGCCACGTGAAGGCCGTCGCCGCCGGCCCGCACGAGCGCGGTGCCGCCCGCGGCGAGCAGTTGCGCGGCACCCTTCCCGCCACGATCGACGTGTACGACCGGCTCTTCGCCCTCGGGGGCATCACTCCGGCCGGCGTGCGCGCGGACGCCGAACGCACCCTCGACGCGATCGGCGCCTTCCGGCCGGGAGCCCGGGCCGAGATCGAGGGCATCGCGCGGGGGGCCCATGTCGAGCCGTGGCGTGTCGCCGCCCTCAACGCGCGCACCGAGATCCTGGCCCGCAGCAGCACGGTGCCGCCCGGCGAGTGCACCACGGTCGTGCGCCGCGTCGCGGGCGGGGGCGGTCGGGAGCCACGTACGTTCGGTGTGCAGACGTGGGACTGGCACGTGGAACTGAGCGCGCTGTGGCACACGGTGGAGGTGCGGGGCGGCAGGCACGACGTCGTCGGTCTCACCGAGGACGGCATCCTCGGCAAGATCGGTGTCAACAGCGCCGGTCTCGCCCTGCACTTCAACATCCTCGGGCACGTCCGCGACCGCGTCGGCGGGGTCCCCGTGCACGTGCTCGCGGCGGTCGTCCTGGAAGAGGCGGGCAGTGTCGCGGAGGCCGTCGAGATCGTGCGGGGAGCGCCACTCGCCTCGTCCGGGTCGTTCGCGCTCTTCGACGAGGCGGACGCCGTCCTGCTCGACCTGAGCCCCGTCGGTGTGTTCTGCGTGGAACCCGAGGACGGTACGTTCCTGCGCACGAATCACTTCCTCACCCCGGTGCCCGCGGGCGGCGAGAAGACGTGGCTCTACCAGCCCGACTCGGGTGAGCGCCGCGACTTCGTGCGCGCGCGTCTCGCCCGCCGGGGGGCGCCGGACACGCCCGACGACCTCGCGGGCTTCCTCGTGACGGGGGACGGCGAGCCGCCGGTGACCTGCCTGCCGGACCTGGCCGAGCCGCTCGGCCGGCGCTGGGCGAGTCTGGCGACGGTCGCCCTGGAACCGGCGGCGCGCACCGCCCGGATCCTCGACGGCACCCCCGCCGACATCGGCTCGCGGGACTGGCGGGTGCTCGTCGCGGGCTGATTCGCGCCCCCTGCGGGGCGGGGCTGCCACGACCTCGCGGCGGCGCACGCGTCACAAGTGCACGCCCGGCGGGTGCGCTACGGAGATGCGCGACGGCCACACCGGGGCAGGCGCTTCCCCGTACGGCGTCCCCGCGATCGCGCGGACTGCGCCCACCGTGCGGGAGACCCCCGGCCGGCCCTTTCGCGCGGACCGGCCGGGGGCGGCGGTGTGGGCTGGATCAGGGGATGGTGGCGCCCTCCGCGGCGAGCGCCGCGGTCACCGGCTGGAAGGACGTCTCTCCGCCAAAGGTGCAGTCGCCGCTGCCGCCCGAGGTGAGTCCGATCGCCGTGTCACCGTCGAAGAGGGAGCCGCCCCTGTCACCGGGTGCGGCGCACACGTCGGTGTCGATGAGGCCCGAGACCGACCCCGCCTGGTAGTTCACGGTGGCGTCCAGCCCGGTGACCGTCCCGCCGTGGACGCCCGTGGTGCTGCCGCTGCGCTGGACGCTCGCCGACGTAGGCGTCGGCCGCCTGAGTGATCTGCTGGACGCCGCCGTCGTAGAGGTCGACGGCGCTGGGGGGTCGGCGCCTCCGTCCCCGTACTGGACCAGCGCGTAGTCGGTGCCGGGGAAGTGCGAGTCGAAGGTCTGGCCGATCTCCTGGCCGCCCTGGGTGCCGGACCAGTTCCAGGAGTCGTTGCCGCAGTGGCCGGCGGTCAGGAAGTAGGGGGCGCCGCTCACCGACACGTCGAACCCGAGGGAACAGCGCACACCGCTGCCCCAGATGGCGTCGCCGCCCGCGGCGAGCGGTGTGAACGGTGCGGCCGCCCGCCGTACGACGACCGTGTCGCCGAGGGCGCGGGTCACGCGGGCGGCACGACGCACCGGTCGACGGGGTCAGGATCCTGCACGGCGGCTCGTCGATCGCCACCGGTACGGGTGCCGACGCCGCGCCCCGGCCCCTGGTGCTGGAGCCCGGCCGGAGCGCGCACGCCGAACTGGTCTGGCGCAACACCACCGGACTGGGGAGCGATCCCGTCGACGTTCCCTACGTGCGGGTGGTGGCGAAGCCCGGCGCCGCCGCGGTGACGGTCACCCCCGAGCTGGACCTGGGCACGACGGGGAAACTCGGCGTCGGCGCCTGGCAGAAGGACGACGACTCGGCCCCCGGCACGAGGTGAGGCATCCGGTCGGCAGGGGTGTGGCACAGCCCTCGGCGCGAAGGGAGACACCCCACCCGTGAGCCGGCGCACGCGTCGGGACGGGGTGCCGACACGTGTGCGGAGGCGGCAGCCGGTGCGGATGGCGAGCCGGCGGCCGGTGCTCATGCGGAGCCGGGAGCCGGTGTGTGTTCCGCGGCGCGGCACACGGGGCACGTGAGGCAGTGACCCGGCGTGCGAAGGCGTGATCGTGCGCCGCTCCGCCTCCACGGCGAGGTTTGCGCATCCCTGGCGCGAGCGCGCCCTCTTCACGCCGTACCGCAGGCCGCGCTCGGCTGTTTGGCTGGTTCTGCGCACGGCCGTCCCGTTGACCGCCCCGTTCACCACCGGTCGCCGCGCTCACCTCTCGTCACCTTACGGAGGGAATGTGTCAGTACCGGACAGCGTCACCGGTCCCGCCCCCGAGGAACCCGCCACCCAAGACCCCGCGGACAGCGCCCTCACCAGCCTCGGCACGCGCGCCGCACGCCAACTGGCGACCACCACCAAGACCGAACCGCAGATGCAGGCCATCACGTCCCGGTGGCTGCTGAAAATGCTGCCCTGGGTGGACGTCAAGGGCGGCACCTACCGGGTCAACCGGCGCCTGCACCTGCGGGTCGGCCGCGGGCGGGTCCAGTTCGAGCACAACGGCGCCGACGACGTCCGGGTGATCCCCCGGACCCTGACGGAGCTCCCGGCCCTGCGCGGCTACGACGACCTCGACGTCCTCGGGGAGATCGCCGGGCGCTTCCGGGTGCGGGAAGTGCGGGCGGGACAGGTGCTGGTCGAGGCCGGCCGCCCCGTCACGGAGACCTACCTCGTCGTGCACGGCCGCTTCACCCGGTTCGCCGTCGGCAAGTACGGTGAGGAGGAGATCATCGGCGTCGTCACCGACGGCGACCAGATGGGGGACGAGGCGATCGGCCGGACCGACCCGCGCTGGCTGTCCTCCGTACGGGCCGAGACGGCGGGCGTGCTGCTGGTCCTGCCCTGGGAGACGGTCCGGGAGTTCACGGACCGGGTGCCGTCCCTCGCCGAGCACCTGGCCGCCCACGCGGAGCGCCGGCGGCTGCCGATGAACCGCAAGGGCGAGGCGGACGTACCGGTCCAGGCCGGCCACACCGGAGAGCCCACCCTGCCCGGCGGGTTCGTCGACTACGACCTGGCGCCCCGCGAGTACGAGCTGTCGCTGACGCAGGCGGTGCTGCGGGTGCACACCCGGATCGCCGACCTCTACAACGACCCGATGGACCAGACCCAGCAGCAGCTCCGGCTCACCGTGGAGGAGATCCGTGAGCGACAGGAGTGGGAACTGGTCAACAACCGGGAGTTCGGGCTGCTGCACAACGCCGACCACGGTCAGCGCATCAGTACGTTCACCGGACCGCCGACCCCCGACGACATGGACGAACTGCTCTCGATGCGCCGCAAGACACGGCTGTTCGTCGCCCATCCGAAGGCGATCGCCGCGTTCTTCCGGCAGTGCAACAAGCGCGGTCTGGTGCCGGGTTCGGCGGACGTGGACGGCCACCAGGTCCCTGCCTGGCGCGGAGTGCCGATCTTCCCGTGCGGCAAGATCCCGATCAGCGACACGCACACCACGAGCATCCTCGCGCTGCGCACCGGCGAGGCCGACCAGGGGGTCGTGGGGCTCTACCAGACCGGGATCCCCGAGGAGTTCCAGCCCGGCCTGAACGTGCGGTTCATGGGCATCGACAAGGCCGCCATCGTCAACTACCTCGTCACCGCCTACTACTCGCTGGCCGTCCTCGTGCCCGACGCGGCCGGAGTCCTGGAGAACGTCCAGATCGGCAGGACAGCCGACTGACCGGGTGGAGCACATCATCATGAGCACGTCCGCGCGCGCCGCCGCGTTCCCCCTGCCCGGCCCGCCGAACCCCGCCGGCAGCCTGCGGGC
This sequence comes from Streptomyces sp. NPDC056160, assembly GCF_042268205.1. NCBI lineage: Bacteria > Bacillati > Actinomycetota > Actinomycetes > Kitasatosporales > Streptomycetaceae > Streptomyces > Streptomyces sp. NPDC056160. Next base: position 64,972 of record NZ_JBHJUW010000008.1, on the reverse strand, counting down.
CCGGCGGGGCGGGGCCGTTCCCGGGCTGAAACACCGGCCCGCCGCACCCGCCGATCCGGAGAAGGCCGCGGAGATCGACCGCAGGCTGGAGGCCTGGGCCCGCGGCCTCGACCTGTTCCCGCCGCGGTGGACGGGCGACTTCGCCCAGTTCCAGTTCGGCCGGGCCGTGGTCCTGCAACATCCCGGCGCGGCCGACCTGGAGCGGCTCACCGCCGCCGGGAAGCTGCTGCTGGCCGAGAACATCGTCGACAGCTGCTACTGCGAGGAGGACGAGGGCAGGGGCGGCGCACGGCGCGGCCTCGGCGGCCGGCTGATCACGGCCCAGTCGGCCCTCGACCCCTTCCACAGCACCCCCCGTATGGAGGAGGAGTGGCGCCACGGAGTGCAGGCCGACGGCCCGCTGCGCTCCTACCACTGGGCCATGAAGGACTACGCGGCCCTCGCCACCCCCAGCCAGGCGGACCGGCTCGTGCACGACATCGCCCGGTTGCACCTGGGCTATCTCGCCGAGGCGTCCTGGGCCGAGACACACCACCGGCCGCGGATCTGGGAGTACCTGGTCATGCGGCAGTTCAACAACTTCCGCCCCTGCCTGTCCATCGTCGACGCCGTCGACGGCTACGAACTGCCCGAAGCCGTCTACGCCCGCCCCGAGATCCAGCGGATCACGGCCCTCGCCTGCAACGCCACGACCATCGTCAACGACCTGTACTCCTTCACCAAGGAACTGGCCAGCGATCCCGAGCACCTGAACCTCCCTCAGGTGGTCGCCGCCAACGACCGGTGCGGACTGAAGGCCGCGTACCTCAGGAGCGTCGACATCCACAACGAGATCATGGACGCGTTCGAGCAGGAGTCCGCCGCGGTGTCCTCGCTCTCGCCCCTGGTCGAACGGTATGTCCGCGGCCTGTCCGACTGGGTGTCGGGCAACCACGAGTGGCATGCCACCAACAGCCACCGCTACCACCTGCCGAACTACTGGTGAGCCGCGCCACCCGGTCCGGCCGTCCAGAGCACCGCAGCAAGGAGTCACGTTGACCATCGTCCAGCCCAGCACCACGTCCGCCCCGCTGCCGGCCCAGTCCCGGTACCAGAGCCGCGTCGCGGACTACTGGAACACCGAGGAGAACCCGGTCAACCTGGAACTCGGAAGGATCGACGACCTCTACCACCACCACTACGGCATCGGGGAGGCCGACCGGACGGTCCTGGACGAACCCGACCCGGACCTGCGCCGCGAGCGGATCACCGGGGAACTGCACCGCCTGGAGCACGCGCAGGCCGAACTCCTCGCCTCCCACCTCGGCGCGCTCTCCCCCACCGACCGGGTCTTCGACGCCGGGTGCGGGCGCGGCGGCGGCAGTGTGGTGGCGCACCTGCGGTACGGCTGCCACGCAGACGGCGTCACGATCTCCGCCAAGCAGGCCGACTTCGCCAACGAGCAGGCACGCAAGCGCGGCATCGACGGCAAGGTCCGCTACCACCACCGCAACATGCTCGACACCGGCCTCGCCTCCGGCGCGTACGGGGCGTCCTGGAACAACGAGTCCACCATGTACGTGGAGCTGGACCTGCTGTTCGCCGAGCACGCCCGGCTGCTGCGCCGGGGCGGACGCTACGCCGTGATCACCGGCTGCTACAACGACGCCTACGGGCGCGCCTCGCGTGAGGTGTCCCTCATCAACGCGCACTACATCTGCGACATCCACCCCCGCTCCGCCTACTTCCGCGCCATGGCCCGCAACCGGCTGGTCCCCGTGCACGTCGAGGACCTCACCCAGGCGGCGCTTCCCTACTGGGAGCTGCGCGGTGAGGCCGACCACCTGGCCACGGGCATCGAGGAGACCTTCGTGACCGCCTACCGCAACGGCAGTTTCCAGTACCTGCTCATCGTGGCCGACCGGGTGTGAGGTGACCGCCGAGGGCCTTCGACCGCCGAGGGCCTTCAGCGGCGTGCCAGCGCCAGCAGGCTCAGCCCGAACATCAGCACGCCCAGCGGGAGATGGACCGCCGGTATGTGAGCGATGCCGAGCACGACCTGGACCGAGGCGAGGACGAGGAAGCCGGACGCGTGCCAGACGGGCCGGGGCGAGCCGCCGCCCGGCTTCCACGCCAGCACCGCCGCGAGCACGTACAGCATCGACGCCCCGTACATGACGCGGGCGCCGACGCTGTGCAGCGTCTCTCCGTAGGACGAGGTGAGCAGCAGTCCCGCGGAGACCGCTTGCAGGAAGATGGTCAGGGTCTGCAGGGTGATCGCCATGCGCAGGAACGGGAAGCGCTGCTGTGTCGTCGCCCGGGTCGCCATGCCATGTCCTCTTTTCCGCCCGTGGGCAGTGGATCGGTAGGGTCTCACCAGCCCGACGACGCGGGCCTGCGAAAGGTAAGGCGAGGGGGCGGTCGGCAGCATGGTGGCGGTGGGGGCGGGCATCGACGGGACGGCCGGTGAGCGGCGGCAACTGATCAATGTCGCTTACCGGTTGCTCGGTTCACTGGCCGAGTCCGAGGACGCGGTGCAGGAGGCGTACGCGCGCTGGTACGCGCTGCCGCGCAGCCGGCGGGAGGAGATCGTGTCCCCCGGCGCCTGGCTGACGAAGGTGACCGGCCGTATCTGTCTGGACGTGCTCGGTTCGGCGCGGGCCAGGCGGGAGCGCTATGTGGGCGCCTGGTTGCCCGAGCCGCTGCCGGACCGCGCGGAGTGGGATCGCGGCCACGGCAGCGACCCGGCCGACCAGATGGTCCTGGACGAATCGGTGAGCATGGCGTTCCTCGTCGTCCTGGAGTCGATGACACCCGCAGAGCGGGTGGCGTTCGTCCTGCACGACGTCTTCCGCTACCCCTTCGCCGAGATCGCCGACGTCCTCGGCCGGACCCCCGCGGCCTGCAAGCAGCTCGCGGCCTCCGCCCGGCGGCGCGCGCGTCTCGCGCGGGACCCGGAGGCGGCGGCCGGGCAGGCCGACACCGTACGGCACGTCAAGGAGGCATGGCAGGCCAAGGACATCGCGGCCCTCGTCGACCTCCTCGACCCGGCCGCCGTGATGACCGCCGACGGCGGCGGCATGGCCGGCGCCGCCCTGCGCCCGATCGAGGGCGGGACGCGCATCGCCCAGTACATGGTCGCCATCGCCGACAGGGCTGCGGGGCTCGAACTCCTGGAGCGCACGGTCAACGGCACGCCGGGTCTGGTGGCCCGGCGCGCCGGCACCGTCATGACGGTGGCCTCGTTCGAGGTGACCGACGGCCGCGTCACCCGGATCTGGGCGGTCCGCAACCCGGAGAAACTGCGCCCGTGGGGCCAGGCCGAGGAGGCCCGAGTCCGGCGCTGAACACGGCCCCTATACGACACGGTGGCCGTAGCGTGCGGCCAGTGACGTGACGTCGGGTTCGCCGAACTCCGCGCGCAGGGCGTCGAAGGCGTGGACCTTCTTTGCCCCGAAGCGGGCGACGTAGCGGGCGTAGGAGGGCGCCGTCAGGAACTTCGGCGGGGTGCTCTTGCTGTGGAACTTGTCGGCGTACATGACCACTCTCTCCTCGGCAGTCTCCGCGAGATAGTCCCCGGGCGGCAGCGGGAGCCGTTGGGAGCGGATGTCGTGCTCGGTGAGGCCGACGCCCGTGTGGTGGGAGCAGAAACGGCCGAGCCGCTCGGGAAGCCCTTCGCCGCGCAGGATCTCGTGCCCGAGCACGCCGTGGCGGATGTAGTCGCCGCCGTCGAGGTTCCCGTCGGCGTCGTAGAGGTGGTAGACGCCGATGTCGTGGAGCAGGGCGCCGGCCCGGACCAGCTCGCCGTCCCACTCCAGCGGTGCCGTCGCGAGGAGTTGGGCACTGAGGTGCCACACGATCTCGCAGTGCGTGTACACGAGGTCGAACGCTTCCCGGGTGGGCGCGTACTTCTCGTGGAGCGCACGGATCTCTTCGATGCCGGGAAGGGTCATGCCGCGAGCCTGGTCTCCTGAGTCGGGTGTGCGCCGGTGGGCGCGCGCAAGTGTGGCACAGGGGCGTCACCGGGCTCCGGCGGCGGGGGCTCCCCCGGCCGCGACACCCCCCACGCTTTGGTCGATTTTTCACCCTGAAAATCCCAAGGGCGTGCCAAGGCTTTGAATTCAAGATCAAGGTTTTCGTATTCTCGGAGACCACGCCGACCTCACTCATCAGCGGTGATGCCGTTGCGTGACCCGTTGGTCACATGACGCTGGTGAGCCTTTCCGGCCAGGGCCAGGCGTAGCCTTCAACAAGTTGTTGATCACGCAGCATCTCGCCGTGCATCAGCGGTAGTCGGTGCCTTGAGGTGTTCCCGGACAAGGAGAAGGCATGCCTGCAGAAGGGCGGGTGGTGCAGCCCAGCTGGGTTCCCGCCGATCTGGGACGTATACCGCTGCGCGGCATCGCACAGGTCGCCCTCAGCCCGAGCCCCTGGACCGGACTGCTGTTCGCCGTGGCCCTGTTCGCGGGGAGCTGGCGGGTCGGGGTCTACGGAGTGCTCGGCGCGGCTGCCTCCACCGGCGCCGCGGCAGTCCTCGATGCCGACCGCGACGGTCTGGCCAAAGGGCTCGAAGGGTACTGCGGCTGCCTGACCGCCATCGCCGTCGTCGTCCGGCTCGGCGCCTCGTGGCGGACCGCGGTGCTCGCGGTCCTGGCCGCCGCGGTCTGCGCGGTGGCGTCCGCGGCGGCCGTCCGCCTGCTGGGCCGCCTCCAACTCCCGGCGCTGACGGCCCCCTTCTGCCTGGTCGCCGGAGTGCTGGCCATCGCCCTGCCCACCGCTCCCGCGGCCCCCGCGCCGCCGATCGCCGCGGACGGGTTCACCACCCTGTCGGCCGCGGAACTCGGCCGGGCCTTCTGCAACGACTTCGCCCAGGTCTTCCTCCTGGACAAGTGGTACGCCGGCCTGATCCTCCTCGCCGGCCTGCTCGTCGCGTCCCGTACCGCCGCGCTCGCGGCGGCCTGCGGCAGCGTCGTCGCCGTCCTGGCGGCCTGCGCCATGGGGCTGCCCGCCGACCGGATCAGCGACGGACTCTACGGCTACAACGCGGTGCTCGTCGCGATCGCGCTGGGCGCCACCTTCCTGGCCCCCACCGTCTGGACCGCCGGGTACGCCACGCTCGCCGCCGTGGCCTCGGTCCCGTTCACCGCCGCCTGGCAGGCCTTCGCCCAGCCGTCCGGCGGGTCCCCCTTCACCTGGCCGTTCGTCGTGACGACCTGGCTCTTCCTCGCGGCCGTTCCAGCCCTGGACCGGCCCGGCATCTCGTTCGAGAAAGCGAAGTGACGCCATGAACCTCGCACCGCGCGAAATCGACAAACTCCACGTCTACGTGGTGGCGGACCTGGCCCGGCGCCGCAGGGCCCGGGGCACCAAGCTCAACTACAGCGAAGCGGCGGCGCTGATCACCGAGGCGGTCCTGGAGGCGGCCCGCGACGGGCACACCGTCGCCGAGTGCATGGAGCTGGGCCGCAAGGTCGTCACCGCCGACGACGTCATGCCCGGGGTGCGCGACATGCTCACCGTCCTCCAGGTCGAGACGGCCTTCGTGGACGGGACCAAGCTGGTCACCTGCCACGACCCCATCAGCGCCTGACGCCCGCCTGATTCACCGCCTGGAAAGAGGAGACAACGATGTCGGGTGGAGCCCACTACCTCTACGGGGACGATCCCGTGGAGATCAACGCCGGCCGGGCGGCGGTCGCGCTGACCGTCGCCAACACCGGTGACCGTGCCGTCCAGATCGGCTCCCACTACCACTTCTTCGAGGTCAACCGCGCGCTGCTGTTCGACCGCGAGGCGGCGTACGGCATGCACCTGGACATCCCGTCCGGCACCGCCGTGCGCTTCGAGCCCGGTGACACCCGCGAGGTGGAGCTGGTCGCCTTCGGCGGCACCCGCCGTCTCGTCGGCTTCGCCGGACTCGTCAACGGCGGTCTGAACACCGACGACACCCGGCGCTCCGCCGTGCGCCGCGCCGGGGAACTGGGATTCGCCACCACCTCGGCCACCGCCGGGGCCACCACCGCCGCCGCCGGCGACGCCGACACCGAGAACGAGGGGGCCGACCGCTGATGGCGATCATCCCGCGCAAGCAGTACACGGACCTGTTCGGCCCCACCGTGGGCGACCGGTTCCACCTCGCCGACACCAACCTGGTGGTCGAGGTCGAGTACGACCACAACGCCGGTTCGTACGGCGACGAGGCCGTCTACGGCGGCGGCAAGGCCATCCGCGACGGCATGGCCCAGGACCCGGCCGCGCTCAACCGCGAGGGCGCGCTCGACCTGGTGATCACCAACGTCGTGGTCCTCGACCCGGTGCTGGGTGTCGTCAAGGGCGACATCGGGGTCCGCGACGGGCTGATCGTCGGCGTCGGCAAGGCCGGCAACCCGCACGTGCAGAACGGTGTCGACCCCAAGCTGGTCATCGGCCCGGGCACCGAGGTGATCTCCGGTGAGCACCTGATCGCCACCGCCGGCGGCGTCGACACGCACATCCACTTCATCTCGCCGCAGCAGGCCCAGGAGGGCCTGTCCAACGGCATCACCACCTTCTTCGGCGGCGGCACCGGGCCCACCGACGGCAGCAACGGCACCACCTGCACCCCCGGCCCGTGGAACATCCACCGCATGCTGGAGGCCGTCGAGGACCTGCCGGTCAACGTGGGCCTGCTCGGCAAGGGCAACGGCAGCCTGCCCGAGGCGCTGCGCGAGCAGGTCGAGGCGGGCGTGGCCGGTCTGAAGGTGCACGAGGACTGGGGCGCCACCCCCGCCACCATCGACAACGCGCTGAGCGTCGCCGACGAGTACGACGTGCAGATGGCCATCCACACCGACACCCTCAACGAGGGCGGGTTCTTCGAGGACACCCTGTCCGCGATCGACGGCCGGACGATCCACACCTTCCACACCGAGGGCGCGGGCGGCGGTCACGCCCCCGACATCATGCGGGTCGCGGGCGAGCCGAACGTGCTGCCCTCCTCCACCAACCCCACCCTGCCGTACACCATCAACTCGGTGGACGAACTGCTCGACATGGTGATGGTCTGCCACCACCTGTCCCGCGACATCCCCGAGGACGTCTCGTTCGCCGACAGCCGGGTGCGCGCGGAGACCATCGCGGCCGAGACGGTGATGCACGACCTGGGCGTCATCAGCATCTTCTCCTCCGACTCCCAGGCCATGGGCCGGGTCGGCGAGTCCTTCTCGCGTGCCTTCCAGACCGCGCACCACTGCAAGGAGGTGCGGGGCGCGCTGGCCGAGGACAGCTCCCGCAACGACAACGCGCGCGTGCTGCGGTACCTGGCCAAGCTCACCATCAACCCCGCGATCGCGGTGGGCGCCTCCGACGTGATCGGCTCGCTGGAGCCCGGCAAGCTCGCGGACATCGTGCTCTGGCCGATCAACTCCTTCGCCGCGAAGCCCAAGCTGATCATCAAGGGCGGCATGGTGAACTGGGCGCTGATGGGCGACCCCAACGCCTCCCTGCCGACGCCCCAGCCGGTCTACTACCGGCCGATGTTCGGCAGCATGGGCCGGGCCCGGCAGCGTACCTCGGTCACCTTCATGTCGCAGGCGTCCATCGCCGCCGGCGTCCCGGGCGAGCTGGGCCTCGGCCGGCGCATCGAGCCGGTGCAGCGCTGCCGGACCGTCGGCAAGCAGCACATGGTCCGCAACGACGCGCTGCCGCGCATCGAGGTGGACCCGGAGACCTACAAGGTCACCGTCGACGGCGAGCCCGCCACCATCGAGCCGGCCGAGCGCCTCCCGCTCAACCAGCTCTTCTACATCGTCTGACCCACCCCCAGGACGGACCGCAGGGCGCCCCGCGTGCCCTGCGGCCCCCACGGCCGGCCCGAGGGGCGGCCATCCGGCAGGAACGGAAACCCGGCGTGAACGACCCGATGCCGATCCCGGCGCTGCTGACCGGGCTCCAGCTCACCGACTCGGCCTTCCCCAGCGGCTACTACACCCTCTCCCACGGCCTGGAGGGCTTCCAGCAGGCCCGTGCCGTCACCCCGCGCACCCTGCCCGCCCTCCTGGACGACCTGCTGCGCCACAGCGCGGGGCCGGCCGACGCCACCGCCCTCGCCCTGACCCACCGCGCGGTGAGCGCGGGCGACTGGGACGAGGTGGTGGCCGTGGAACGGCGGCTGCACGCCACCAAGCTGGGCCGTGAGGCGCGGCAGGCGGCCGTGCGCACCGGACGGCAACTGCTCGACCTGGCGGGCGAGGTCTACGGCACGGAGCCCATCGAGCGGTACCGGACGCTGTACCGGGACGGCGCGGTGCGCGGCTGCCAGCCGGTCGTCGCCGGTGTCGTCCACGCGGGCAACGGCCTCACCGCACGGCAGGCCGTCACCTGCGAGCTGTTCGCCTTCGCGGCCAGCTTCGTCGGGGCCGCCCTGCGGCTGCGGCTCACCGACCACCGGCGGGCACAGGTCGTCCTGCACGGCGCCGCCGCCGTGATCGAGGAGACCGTTCAGGCCGCGCTGCACCGGGAACTGGCCGACATCGGCGGATGCGTTCCCGTGGCCGACGTCATGGCGGGCCGCCACGAGCGCGCCGAGGCCCGGCTGTTCGCCAGCTGAGGCGCGGCACCCACCCCCCACCGAGAACCACACGTCTGACAAGGAGCACGGATCCCCATGCACGACCCCACCCAGGTCAAAGGCTCCCACCACCACGACCACGACGAGTTCGTCCGGCGCCCCAAGGACGGCGTGCTGCGGGTCGGCGTCGCCGGGCCGGTCGGCTCGGGCAAGACCGCGCTGATCGAAGCACTCGTCCCGGTGCTCATCGAGCGCGGCCGCACCCCCGCCGTGATCACCAACGACATCTACACCTCCGAGGACGCCGCGCACGTGCGGCGCACCCTGGACGGCATCCTCGCCGCCGACCGCATCGTCGGCGTGGAGACGGGGGCCTGCCCGCACACCGCGGTCCGGGACGACCCGACGATGAACCAGGCCGCGGCCGACGAGATCCTGGAGCGTTTCCCCGAGGTGGACACGCTGCTCTTCGAAAGCGGTGGCGACAACCTGACGCTCACCTTCAGCCCCGCACTCGTCGACCTGTTCCTGTTCGTCCTGGACACCGCCGAGGGCGACAAGATGCCCCGCAAGCGCGGTCCCGGCATCACCGAGTGCGAGCTGCTCGTCATCAACAAGGTCGACATCGCCCAGTACGTACGGTGCGACCTGGCGCAGATGGAGTCGGACGCCCACACCGTCCGGGAGGGCCGGCCGGTGGTGCTCACCAACTGCCTCACCGGTCAGGGCCTGGACACCATCGCCGACTTCGTGCTGGCGCACGAGGCCGCCCAGCCGGTCGGCACTCCGGCGGCGTCCGCATGACGCAGGCGCCCGCGCGGCTGGACCCCGCACACTACGAACCCCGGCGGGTGCCGGCCCGGATGCTCGAACTGACCGGCATCCCGGACACCCTGGCCGCCGGGCGCCCCGGCAAGGTCGGCCTGCTCGAACTGCGCTACGCCCGTGTCGGCGAGCGCACCGAACTCGTGGACCGCTACCAGAAGTCGCCGCTGCAGATCATGCGGCCGCTGTACGTGGACCCGGAACGGCCGGACATGCCGTTCACCTACCTGATGTCCACCGGCGGCGGCATCGTCCAGGCCGACCGCAACCGCATCGACATCGACTGCGGTCCCGGCACCGCCGTGCACCTGACGACGCAGGCGGCCACGAAGCTGCACCGGGTGGAGTTCGACCACGCCACGCAGGTCGTCCGCCTCACCGCCGGAGCCGACAGCTACGTCGAGTACCTGCCCGACCCGCTGATCCCCTACCGGGACGCCCGCTTCTACCAGCAGACCCGCGTGAGTGCCGACCCCACGGCCACCGTGCTGCTGGGCGAGACGATCGCCGCCGGCCGGCTGGCCCGCGGTGAACGGCACGCCTACCGCCTGCTGTTCAGCGATCTGGAGATCACGCGCCCCGACGGCGACCTGCTGGTGCTGGACACCGTACGCCTGGACCCGCACGAGTCCGGTTCGGTGACCGGCCCGGCGGTCTTCGGCGGCCACGACCTGATGGCGACGCTGTTCGCGCTCACGCCGCTCGCCCCCGCCGCCGCGGTCGCCGACGCGCTGCACGAGGCGTTGAGCACGGCCGGCGTGGTCTTCGGCGTGAGTGTGCTGCCCGACGACTGCGGGGCGTGGGTGCGCATCATGGGCAGCGACTCTCCGAAGGTGGCCCGGGCCCTGCGCACCGCCTGGGACGCGGTGCGCCGCCTGCTCATCGGCGTCCCCGCCCCCGACCTGCGCAAGACCTGATGCGCAGGACCTGATGCGCAGGACCTGATGCGCAGGACCTGACGGTCAGGACCTGACGGGCCCGCTCCGTTTCCCCGCGGCGCGGCGCCCGGGTCTTTGGGAGTCTTGTCGCCGACGGTCGGGTCCGGCCCGAAGAGGCCTGCGGACGACGGGACGGACGGCGCGGCGGGAACGGTCGCGGACCACCCGCGCGGCAGGGGTCTTCCGGATGCGGGAGGGCCCCGGGCGGTGGAGCCTGGGGATCATGAGGCGCGAGGAGCGGCGCGGCGGCACGGGGCACGAGGTGGACTCGGCCCTCGACGGCCTCTACACCGTGCCGCCGGCCGACTTCGTCGCCCGCCGTGAGGAGCTGGCGGGTGCGGCCAGGGCCGACGGACGCGCCGAGGACGCCCGACGGATCCACGCCGCGCGGCGCCCCACCCTGGCGGCCTGGGCGGCCAACCTGCTGCTGCGCTCCCGCCCGGCGGAGAGCGGGCAGTTCCTGGAGCTGGGGCAGGCGCTGCGCGAGGCCTACCGCAGCCTGGACGCCGACGGACTGCGGGAGTTGTCCGCCCGGCGCCAACGCGTCGTCGCCGCCCTGTCCCGGCAGGGGGCGCGGCTCGCCCGGGACGCGGGGCACCCGCTGTCCGACGCGGTGCGCCAGGAGCTGGAGTCCACCCTGCGCGCCGTGCTCAGCGACCCGGAGGCCGCCGGCCAGTGGGCCGCCGGCCGGCTGCACAGCGCGCTCACCCCGCCCTCGGCGTTCCCCGGCGACAGCGGTCCGGCCTCCGGGGCGGCCCCGACGGCGCGTCGGCCGGCCGCCACGGCCGCTCCGGCCGGGCCTCAGGAGAAGGACGGCCCGGCCGAGCGGCACCGGGTACGGGAGGCGCGACTCGCGGCGGCCAGGGAGGCGGCCGAGGTGGCCGGACAGCGGCTGCGCGCTCTGCGGGCGGAACACGCCGAGGCCGACGCACGGGCCCGGCGGGCGGGTGATTCGTGCGGCGAGGCCCGGAAGCGGTTGTCCGCGGCCGAGGAGGAGGTGCGCCGGGCCCGGGAAGGGCTGCGGCGGGCCGAGCGGGAGCGGGAGGAGGCCGAGGAGCGGCTGCGGGCGGCCGCCGACGCGGTCGGCGTGGCGGAGCGGGAGGCGCGCAAGGCCGAGCAGGAGGCGGACCGGGCGGCGGCGGGCGGCCGGTAGCGGTCCCCGTCGCGGTGTGCCGCGCCGTCCCGGCCGGCCGACGGGTTCGGTCAGTCCTGGTGGCGGTCCTGTCCGGGGGCCTCGTCGCGGTCCTGTCCGGGGGCCTCGTCGCGGTCCTGTCCGTGGGCCTCGTCGCGGTCCTGTCCGTGGGCCTGGTTGCGGTGGCCCAGGGCCGCGCTGCGGCCGGTCGCCAGGTGTTTCAGGACGAGTGCTTCGACCCGCTGGACGTCGCGTTCCGCGATGGCCTGGTAGAGGGTCTCGTGTTCCAGTGCCACGCCCAGCAGGTCGTCGTGCTGGCCCCGGAACCACCGCATGCGGCTGCTGAGGACACGGTCGAGTTCGTTGAGCAGTTCGTTGGCGGCCAGGGTGGTGACGGTCTGGTGGAAGTCGGCCGCGGCCCGGCGGGCCCGTACGGCGTCGCCGGCGCGGGCCGCTGCCAGTTCGGCGTCCAGGTCCGCGCGCAGTCGCTGGAGCCCGGCGCGTGTGTGCCGGTGCGCGGCGAGCCGGAAGGACAGGGTCTCCAGGGCCGAACGGACCTCGTCGAGATCGGCGACGTCGCTCGCGGTGAACTCCCGCACCACCGCCCAGGTCCTCGGCCGCGGTGTCACCAGCCCTTCGGACACCAGTGTCTTCAGCGCCTCGCGCACCGGCAGCCGGCTGACGCCCAGCGCCTCGGCCAGTTCGCGCTCGACCAGACGGCTGCCGGGTTTCCGTACGCCGTCGAGGATCTCGTCGCGCAGCTGCCGCGTCACGCGCTCGGACTCGGGCACGTAGTCCTCTGCCACCGCCATCGTCGTCCTTCGTCTCCCGTCCCGTTCCGGCACCGTCCGTGCCGGCTCCCCTCCCGTTCCGGCACCGTCCGCGTCCGTGCTGCTCAGCGGCCGGGGGCCCGTCAGGATACCCCGTGGCCAGGACGGGGCCCCCGGCGGGCGGGCCAGGTCAGGCGGTCCGCGGGGGCCAGTTGGCGATGTGCTTGGGCCGCGGCGGCGCATAGGTGCGCACCTTGGAGGTGGACAGGCCGAGGCGGACCAGGGACTCGGCGATCGTCACGGCTGCGCTCACTCCGTCGACGACCGGGACCCCGGTGCGTTGCGCGACCTGTCCGGCCAGGCCGGCCATGCCGCCGCAGCCCAGGCAGATGACCTCTGCACGGTCGTCGGCCACCGCGCGCACGGCTTGTTCGGCGATGGCGTCCGCGGCGGCCCGCTCGTCCTGTTCCAGGGCGAGCACGGGGAGCCCGGTGGCGCGGACGGAGGCGCATCTGGCACTCAGACCGGCCACCTCCAGCCGTTCCTCGATCAAGGGGACCGTACGGTCGAGGGTGGTGACGACGGAGTAGCTGCGGCCCAGGAACCGGGCCGTGCTGGCCGCCGCCTCGGTGATGTCGACGACGGGGACGTCGAGCAGCTCCTGGAGTCCCTCGCGTCCGTGCTCGCCGTACCCGGCCTGGATCACGGCGTCGTACGGGCCGGGGTGGGCGCGGACCGTCTCCATCACGGCGACGGCGGCGAGGTAGCTCTCGTAGTTGCCCTCGACGGACTCCGCGCCGAAGGAGGGGGTCAGCGGGACGATCTCCGTACCCGGTGAGGCGGCGCCGGCCGCCTGCTTGCCGATCGCGTCGGTGATGGACCGGGTGGTGTTGACGTTGACGACGAGGATGCGCATGGGAGCGGGGTTTCTTCCTTCTGCTCGGGCGGGCTATTCCGCGGCGACGGCGATGGCCTCGCCGTCCAGGTCACGGACGGGCGTGGCACGGTCGGCGAGGGCCGTGTACAGCACGGCGCCGAGGGCGGCACCGACGAACCAGGAGAATCCGGCCGCGGAGTGGAAGAGCGGCACCAGGGCGACGGTGACGGCGACCGCGGCGCTCGGGACGAACGCGGCGATGGCGCGCGGGTTGTAGCCGCGGCGGTAGTGGTAGTCGGCGTCCGGGTCCTCGGTGTACAGGGCGGGCACGTTCACGCGGGACTTCCGCAGCATCCAGTAGTCCGCCATGATCACGCCGAAGAGGGGGCCGAGCAGGGCACCGAGGCCGCCGAGGAAGTAGTTCACGGCGACCGGGTTGTTGTACAGGTTCCACGGTGTGATGACCAGGCCGAGGCCCGCGCTCACCAGGCCGGCCCTGCGGAAGTCGAGCCGCCGGGGGAACAGGTTGACCAAGGCGTAGATCGGCGCCACGAAGTTGGCCAGCAGGTTCACGGCGACGGTCAGCGCGATCAGCGCCAGTGAGGCGACGGCCAGCAGGAACATGTTCGGGATGGTCCTGACGATGTCCGTGGGGCTGGTGATGACGCGTCCGTCGAGCTTGAACTGGGCTCCGCTGAGGACCGCCACGATGCAGGCGAAGAAGAGCATGTTCACCGGGATGCCGACGACGTTGCCGCGGACGATCGAGCCGCGGCTGCGCGCGGAGCGGGTGAAGTCGCAGAAGTTGAGCACGAACGTCCCGTAGATCACCACCCACAGGGCGGCGGCCTGCAGGACCTGGAGCCACATGGCGCCGCCGGTGAGCGGCCCTCCGTCGTCGAGGGAGACGGAGCCGCCCGCTCGGACGAACATCCACACCGCCAGGGCGCACATGGTGAGCAGTGTGGTGGGCGCGGCGAAGGCCATGTAGCGGCGGATCATCTGCATGCCGTAGCTCACGATGAGCACTTGCAGGCCCCACAGCGCCAGGAACGTGATCCAGCCCAGACTCGACTGGCCCAGCAGGGAGTTGGTGTCCAGGCGGCTCAGTCCCGGGAACATGGCGACCAGGAGGGTACTCAGGACGGCCGAGGCGAGGTAGGTCTGGATACCAAACCAGGCGATGGCCACGAGGCCGCGCACGGCGGCCGGTATCTTCGCGCCCTTGACGCCGAAGGCGATCCGGCTCATGACGGGGAAGGGGACGCCCGTCTTGTGTCCCATGAAGCCGGAGAGGGTCAGCAGGAGGAAGAGCAGGACCGAGGCGAGCGCGAAGGCGGCCAGGATGCCCCACACGTTGAGCCCGAGGGCGAACAGGCCGATGGCGAAAGCGTAGTTGCCGAGACTGTGCACGTCATTGGCCCAGAGGGTGAAGACGTTGTAGGCGCCCCAGCGGCGCCCTTCCCGTTTCGTCGGGGCGAGGTCGTAGGTGTAGAGGGCGGAGCTGGTGGCGGTGGCGTCGATCTCCACGGACGACCGGTCTTCCAGGGCAGTCATGCAGGACTCCTGGGCTTCAGGGGGAGGGAGTACGGGATTTCCACAAACCGGAAGAGCGCTTCCGTTGGCCCAGAACGTAATGAGCACGGAAGAGCACCGTCAAGAGTTGTGCGGGAAAATGGAATACCATTTTTCTGATCGCTCTGACCTGCCCCCCTCCGGCCGGGACTTCCCCGCCGACCGCGACTCCGCCCTGGACGTCGGCCGGCTGCCGACGGCACCGGCCCGCCTCCCCCGGCGAGGGGGAGACGGGCCGGTGGGATGCCGCGTCCGTCCGTGCGGGCCGGTGAAGGGCCGTGTCCGGTGTGCGGTGTCCGGTGTCCTCACGCCCGCCCGGCCGCCGAGAGCAGGCCGGAGGTGTCGACGACCTGGCGCACCGCGCGGCCCGAGGCGAGTTCCTCCAGGGCCGTGTTGATGTCGCCGAGGGCGAGGGTGCGGGTGTGCAGTTCCTCCACCGGCATCAGGCCGGCGCGCCACAGGCCGAGGAAGCGCGGGATGTCGCGGCGCGGCACGGCGTCGCCCATGTAGGAGCCGACGATGCTCTTGCCCTCGCCCGCGAACGTCAGCGCGGGGACCTCCAGGACCCGGCCGGGCGCCGGGAGGCCGACCGGGACGACCGTGCCGCCGCGGCCCACCGTGTCCAGGCACGCGGCCATCACCCGCGGGCTGCCGACCGCCTCGATCGCCACCTCCGCTCCCCCGCCGGTCAGGTCGCGCACGGCCTCCACCGCCTCGTCCGGGGCGAAGGCGTGGGTGGCGCCGAGCCGCAGGGCCAGCTCGCGCTTGGCCGGCACCGGGTCGACGGCGACGATCGGGCTCGCGCCCGCGGCGCGGGCCCCGAGCACGGCGGACAGGCCGACCCCGCCGAGCCCGTACACGACGGCGGACCGGCCGGGCCCCAGGCGTGCGGTGTTGATGGCGGCGCCGGCGCCCGTGAGCACGGCGCAGCCGAACAGGGAGGCGACGGCGAACGGCACGTCGGAGGGGATCGGCACCACCGACTCCTGGGCCACGACGGCGTGTTCGGCGAAGGCCGAGATGCCCAGGTGGTGGTGGACCGGGGCGCCGGAGGCGTCCGTGAGCAGGGACGGGCCGTGCAGCAGGGCGCCGGAACCGTTGGCGGCGGCGGCCCGGTCGCACAGCGCGGGGCGGCCCTCGTTGCAGCGCGGGCAGTAGCCGCAGCTCGGTACGAAGACGAGCGCGACGTGGTCGCCGGGGGCGAGGCGGTCGACGCCGGGGCCGGTCTCCTCGACCACGCCGACCGCCTCGTGGCCCAGCGCCATGGGCAGCGGCCGTACCCGGTCGCCGTTGACGACGGACAGGTCGGAGTGGCAGAGCGAGGCGGCGGCCGTGCGCACCCTCACCTCGCCCTCGCGCGGGGCGCCGAGGCGCAGTTCCTCGATCTCGACGGGGCGCGTGCGGTCGTAGGGGCGGCTGCGGGAGATCTCGCGGAGGACGGCGGCGCGGGTCTTCACGCGGTCACCTCCGCGCGGGGTGCGCAGCGCAGGACGTCGCGGCTCTCCAGGAGCGGGACGACCTGTGCCAGGACGATGTCCTGGAAGTGGGCGGTGCGGCAGTGGGCGGCGAAGTCCGCCTCGGCGGCGTACTCCTCGTACAGGGCGAGGGCGCGGGGGTCCTCGGTGCCCTGGTGGACGCGGTAGCCGAGGCAGCCGGGTTCGGCGCGGGAGGCGGCGCCCATCTGGTCCAGAAGGCTCAGCACGGTGTCCTGGCGGCCGGGCAGGCAGCGGTAGCGGGCGATGACGGTGAAGCTCACGGTGGGACTACTCCTGGGGTGCGGGAGGGAGGTGGTCGCGGCGCAGGTGCCACAGGCGGGGGTCGGAGGTGGCGGCGGCGACGGAGCCGAGGGAGAGGGCCAGGGCCACGTCCTCGGGGGTCTCGACGAAGCCGGCGGCGACGGACGGCGACAGCGCGCGCCGGGCCTCCTGGCTCATCCGGCCGGTGATCGGCGCGGGCATGATCTCGACGAGGTCGGGTCCGCCGTGCGCGACGGCGTCCAGGCTGCGGCGCAGGTTGGACCGGTCGGTGACGAAGACCTTCATCATGGTCAGCAGCCCGAGGGGGCGGCTCTTCTCGATGAGGTTGAGGCGGGTGCTGACCACGCCGTGCGCGCCGAGTTCCTTGAGGAACTCCAGTGCGCCGCGGTCCTGTGCGAGGCCGGGGCTGCTGTCCACGTTGACGAAGACGATCCGTCCGGCCCGGCCCAACACGCCCACGACCTTGGGGAGTTCGCCGACCGGGAAGGAGGCGAGGATGCACACCCTGACGGGGGCGGTCAGGAAGTCCCGCAGGGATCTGCCGCCCACCACGGACGCGACGACGGGAACGTCGGCGAAGGCGTGGGCGAGGCGGGGGTCGAGGGCGGCGCTGGGCCGGGGGGCGGACTTCATGGCGGTGGCCTGACTCCTGGGAGGGGTACGTGCGGGTCAGGACAGGGGCGACGTACCGAAGCGGCTGGGAAGGCCCAGCTTGCCAGGGTTGAGGATGCCCACCGGGTCCAGGGCGGCCTTGAGGGCGGTGAACGTGGCGAAGCCCGCGCCGAGGGAGTCCGCCACGTAGGGGCCGCGCAGCAGTCCGCAGCCGTGGTGGTGGCTGAGGGCGGCGCGGTGCTCGACGAGGACGGCGTTGGCGGCGTCCCACACCGCGCGGTACCAGGTGCGGCGGTCCTCGACAGCCACCTCGCCGCGCAGCGAGAAGTAGACGCAGGCGCCATCGGTGTAGGCGTGGGACTGGTGGGCGGAGGCGGCCAGGGTGCCGGGGACCGCTTCGACGGCGGCGACGACCTCGTCGTAGATGACGGGCAGGTCGGTCCAGGAGGCGGCCATCTCCAGGGTGTCGGCGACGAAACCGGGGCCCGGGGTGAAGCCGTCGGAGGACTTGCCGACCAGCATCCGCTCGTCGAGCCAGCGGTCGAAGACGGCCTGGGAGTCGAGTTCGGGGCCGCGGGCGGAGCAGATCGCGGCGGTGATGTCCATCGCGGCGTCGACGACTGCAGGGTCGCCCTCGTCGGCGATGAGCAGCAGGTTGGTGTCCGGGTGGCCGAAGTGGGTGCCGGACTCCAGCTTGTCGTACAGCCGCAGCACGGCCGGGCTCGCGCCGCGCTGCATGATCTCGCGGCAGGCGTCCAGGCCCTCGGCGAAGGTGTCGAAGCCGTAGGCGAGGGCGCGGGCGTACTCGGGCAGCGGGTGGACGCGCAGGCGGGCGGAGACGATGACGCCGAGGGTGCCCTCGGAGCCGATGAACAGCTGGCGCAGGTCGGGGCCGACGGCGGCGCGGGCGTAGTCGCCGTAGGTGGCGCGGGAGCCGTCGGCGTGCACGACGTCGACACCGACGACCATGTCCTCGATCTTGCCGTAGCGGGTGGAGAGCTGGCCCGCGCCGCGGCAGGCGATCCAGCCGCCGACGGTGGACAGGGCGAACGCGGACGGCCAGTGGCCGGTGGTGACGCCGTGCTCCTCCTGGAGCTGCTTCTCGAAGAGGTCGCCGAACATGCCGGCCTGGACGTCGACGACGTTCGAGGTGGCGTCGAAACCGGTGATCCGGTCCAGGCCGCACAGGTCGAGGACGACACCGCCGAAGACGGGCAGCGCGGCGCCGGTGACGTTGGAGCGTCCGGCGGAGGGGGTGACGGGGATGCCGGCGTCGTGGCAGATGCGCAGGACGGCGGCGACCTGGTCGGCGTCGGCGGCCTCGACGATCACCGCCTCGGGGGTGGCGGGGCGGCCCTCGGTCTCGCCGATCATGGACCCGGCCCACCAGTCGCGGGTGCGGGCGACCACTTCGGCGCGTTCGGTGTGGACGGCGTGTGCGGCGCCGCGCAGCGCCTCGACGACGCTGTCCGGGACCTCGACCGGGTCGTTCTGCAGGGCGGCCGGGCCGTCGCCGGCCGGTGTGTTCCGGGCCCACTTGGCGGGGCTGGGGGCGCCGGCCGTGTAGTTGCCGCGGTTGAACGGGTGGGTGATGGTCTGACGGCTGATCATGCTGCTGCCCCTTCGAGGAGGACGGACCGTTCGTGGGAGACGGAGGAGAGGTAGTCGGCGACGGAGCGCTCGACCTGGGCGTCGGTGAGACCGAGTTCGGCGCCGAGGATCTCGCCGACGGCCCGGGCCGCGCCGGTGGAGGCGTCGCGGGCGAAGAGCCGGGCGCGGGTGCGCCGGGAGAGGACGTCGTCGACGGAGCGGGCCAGTTCGGCGCGGGCGGCGTAGACGACCTCGGCGCGGGTGTAGGGCAGTCCGGTGACGACCGGTTCGGCGAGGGTGGGGTCCTGCTGGATGAGGTCGCCGACGAAGCGGGCCTCGGTGCCGTACCGCTCGCCGAGGTGGGCGGCGAGTCCGCCGGAGGCGGCGACGGCCTCTGCGTCGTAGCCGGCGCCGCCGAGCAGCGGCAGGTGGGTGGTGCGGCTGCGGGCGCTGCGGCCGAGGACGGTCATCACCTTGTCGATGACGAGTTCGCCCATGTGGCGGCTGGTGGTGAGCTTTCCGCCGGTGACGGTGACCAGGCCGGTGCGGCCGACGGTGATGTGGTGGTCGCGCCGCATGTCGAGGGTGGCACCCTCCTTGCCGCCGACCAGCGGGCGCAGTCCGCCGATGGAGCCGACCACGTCGTCGGGGGTGAGCTTGCCCTCGAAGGCGGTGTTGGCCCCCTCCAGCAGGAACTCCATCTCCCGGCGGGTGCAGTGCACGTCGTCCGGGGAGCCCCGGTAGTCCTCGTCGGTGGTGCCGAGGACGACGGTGTCGCCCCAGCGGGTGCAGGTGGCACGGCGGGCGCGGCCCGGGATCGGCACGGTGACCGTGCAGTTGATGCGCACCTTGTCCCAGGGCACGACGATGTGGACGCCCTTGGCGGGCCGTACCTGCGGGGTGTGGCCGGGGTCGGCCTCGGCGTCGAGTTCGTCGCTCCACACGCCGGTGGCGTTGACGACGGCGTGTGCCCGTATGTCGAAGGTGTCGCCGTCGGCCGACACCTTCGCCCCGGTGACCTTGGCGCCCCGCATGAGCAGGCCGTCGGCGCGGACGCCGTTGAGGACGGTGGCGCCGAGCGCGGCGGCGGTGCGGGCGACGGTCAGCACCAGGCGGGCGTCGTCGGTGCGGGCGTCGAAGTAGAGCAGGCCGCCCTTGAGGTTCTCGGCGCGCAGGGTGGGGGCCTGGGCGAGGACCTCGGGCACGGTGAGCCGCTGGTGCAGCTTGCCGATGCGCCAGCCGCCCACCAGGTCGTACGTCCACAGCAGGCCCTCGAAGCCCTTGGCGAGGCGGGCGTCGAACACGCCCTCCTTCTCCAGGACCGGGAAGAGGAACGGCAGCCGGTGGACCAGGTGGGGGGCGTTCTTGCGGAAGCGGTGGCGTTCGAGGAGGGAGTGGCGGACCAGGTTGACGTTGCCCTGCTCGATGTAGCGCAGACCGCCGTGGACCATCTTCGAGGACTTCGACGAGGTGCCGGAGGCGAAGTCGTCCTTCTCGATCAGGGCGGTGCGCAGTCCCCGGGAGACGGCGTCGAGGGCGGCGTAGGCGCCGGTGATGCCACCGCCGACGACGAGGACGTCGTAGGTGTCGTCGGCCAGCCGGCGCCTGGCCGACGCGCGGTCGAGCAGCAGCGGGGCTCGACGGGTCGCCGCGGCCGAGCGCCGCGGTTTCCGGGCGGGCATGGTGATCACAACATCAACTCCTGGGTGGTTCGGTGCGCGGGCCGGCGGCGGCCGGCGCGTGACGGGCGCGTGAGTGCCGTCAGTGGGGGGTGGGGCCGGGTGTGTCGAGGTGGTGGTCGAGTACGGACCGCCAGTCGGCGCGCAGCGCGGCGCGGTCCGCGCCACCGAGGGCCGGTTCGAAGGTCCGGCCGCGGGGCTGGGCCTCGACGACCTCCTCCAGGCAGGTCCACAGGCCCTGGGCGACGCCGGCCAGGTAGGCGGTGCCGCGCAGGCTGGCGGTGGCCGAGTCGGCGACGCGTTCGACGGCCAGGCCGGTCAGGTCGGCCTGGGTCTGCATCAAGGGGTCGCTGCCGGAGACGCCGCCGCCCACGCGCAGCCGGCTGAGCGGGGCGCCGAGGGTGCCGGCGACGCCGTCGACGAGGTCGCAGACGGAGTGGGCGATGCCGTCGAGGACGGCGCGGGCCAGGTCGGCGCGGGTGGTGGCCAGGGTCAGGCCGGTCAGCGCCGCGGTGGCACCCGGCCGCCACCGGGGCGTGCGGACGCCGGCGAAGGCGGGCACGAAACGCGGTCCCGTGCCCGGCCGGCCCGTGGCGTTTGCGGCGGCCTCACCCAGTTCACCGGGTGAGGCGAACAGGCGCAGGTCCTCGCAGAGCCAGCGCAGGGCGGAGCCGACCGTGGAGGTGTAGGCCTCCAGGCTGTAGTGGGTGGTGTCGCCCTGGCGGCGGCCCGGCTGGGCGACGACTCCGGCGATGCCGGGGCGGGGCAGCGCGGGCACGGGGCCGGTGGCCGCGTCGACGAAGGCCCCGGTGCCGAACATGCCCATGCCCTGTCCGGCGGCCAGGCCGCCCAGGGCCACGAGCGCGGCGTGCTGGTCGCCCATCGAGGCGGCCACCGGCACCCGGACGCCCAGCACGGACGGGTCGCTCGCGCCGAACTCAGCATCGTCGGCGAGCAGTCGGGGCAGCAGGTCGAGGGGGAAGCCGAGCGCGTCGATCCACTCCTCGTCCCAGGCGTGCTCGGTGAGCAGGTAGCCGCCGGTGGAAGCGGCGTTGGTCGGCGTGGTGGCGTGCACGGACCCGCCGGTGAGGTGCCACATCAGCCAGGTGTCCACGGTTCCGAACCGCAGGCGCCCGGCGCGGTGCGCGGCGGCCACCTCGCGGTGGCCGGCGATCTGGCGGGCGGCCCACAGGAACGGGGACCGCGAGCCCACCGGGCGCCCTTGACGGCGCATCAGCTGATCGTCCCAGCCGGCCGCTCGGACGGCGAGTTCGGCGGCGTGGCGGCGGTCCTGCCACACGACGGCGGGCAGCAGCGGCAGGCCGGTGGCGCTGTCCCACAGCACGGCCGTGGCCCGCTGGGTGCTGAGGGCGACGGCGGTGACGGTGATGCCGTCGCGGTGGGCGAGGCCGAGGGCCTGGCGGGCCACGTCGAGGGTGGCGCCCCAGATCTCCATCGGGTCCTGTTCGACCAGGAGGTCGCCGGGGTGGTCGACCTCGATGGCCCGGTAGCGGACGTGGCGGGCGGCTCCGTCCTCCAGGACGAGTCCGGCCCGGGTGCCGGTGGTGCCCTCGTCGAGGGCCAGCACGGCGCGGCCCGTGGACACGCGGTGCGGTGACGTCTGCATCTGTGCGGCTCTTTCCTCGTGCTGGGTGCGGGCCCGCCGCGCCGTGGCGGTGGGGCTGTCCGGCCGTCCTGCCGGGCCCGCCGCGCCTGGCGGTGGGTGTCCGGCGTCCTGCCGGGTCAGCTGGTGGTGGCGGTGGTCTCGGGGGCCGCCGCGGGGGCGGCGGGACCGGTCACGTCCGTGCCCGCGTCCTGGGCGGACCCGCCGGTCTTGATCGGGTCCCACTTGATCATCAGACAGGTGATCAGGCCGAGCAACGGCACCACGGACAGCACGAGGAAGGTGTGTCCGAGGCCCAGTGAGTCCTTGATCTGCGGGAAGACGTACAGTCCGACGACGCTGCCGAAGCTGCCGACCATGCCGGTGACGCCGGTGCCCAGGGCCCGTACGTCGCTGCTGTAGGAGAGGGCGGCGATCGACTTGCCGTTGGCGCCGGGACCCGCCGAGTGGCACAGGATGAAGAGCACCGGCAGGAGGAACGCCACGGCCGTGGGCACCTTGTTGAACGTCAGGCCCATCAGGACGAGCGCCACGAACACCCCGGCGAAGCCGGCGGCCGAGCTGAGCCTGAGGCCGAGCCTGCGGCCGCACCAGGCGGAGGCCAGGCCGCCGGCGATGCCGAAGGCGTTGAAGACCATCGACCCCACCGTGGCCTTCTCGAAGCTCTCGCCGAAGATCGTCAGGCTGATGAGGGGCAGGTACCAGCCGACGGCGAAGTACTGCATGGACTGGCCGAGCGAGATCACCGACGACAGCACGGTCCGGGGCAGGTAGGCACCCTTGAAGAGGACGCCCACCTGGCGCAGCCCGGCGTCGGAGCCCTGCCCGGCGTACGACGCGTTCCCGGCGTCGGAGCGCTGCCCGCCTGGGTGCGGAAAGACGGCGGGGGTGCCGGCGACGGCGTGCAGGCCGTAGATGCGGTCGAGGCTGCGCACGGCGTCCTCCAGCCGGCCCTTGCCGGCCAGCCACGCCGGGCTCTCGGAGAGCATGAGGGCCTGCGCGACGAGCAGGGCGAGGGCGACCGCACCGGCCGAGCCGACGGACCAGCGCCAGATGTCCGAGCCGACGTCGAGGTGGAAGAAGACGAGGGCGAGCACGAGGTTGCCGGTGCTCGCGACGTACCAGACGGCCTGCCACAGGTTGAGGCGGCCACTGAGTCTCCTCGGGGTGTACTCGGCGAGCAGGGCCATCGCGACGGCGAAGTCGATGCCGTAGGCGACGCCGACGAGGACCCGGCCGAGCCAGACGGTGGTGAAGCCGCCGGCGAACGCCGCCAGCAGGGCTCCGGCCAGGGCGAACACCTTCGCCAGCAGGAGCGGGGGGACGCGTCCGACACGGGTGGCGAGCCAGCCGCCGAGCGGGTTGAAGACGATCGCCAGCGCCGGCGCGGTGGCGGTGAGCACCGACACCTGAGTGCTGCTCAGTTGCATCTGCGCCGTCATCGGCCCGAGTCCCGCGCTCAGCGCCGCATTGGAGTAGGCGTCGAGGAAGAGTCCGCCGAAGACCAGGTACCAGATGACCCTCGCCCGGCCGGAGATCCTTCCCAGCCCGTCGATGAGAGCCACGACGTCGGCGACGCCGTCGACGCCCGGACGTTGTGCCATGAGTCCGCCTTAGGGGAAGACCCGCCGGCAGCACGCGGCACACGAAAAGCAGGCACGACGACGCCACCGACAGGTGGTCTTTGTCTGTGCCTGCCCAAGCTCCGCGGAAAGTCCGGCGGAAGCAGAGATGACGTTAAGGACAAGCCGTGGCGGCGTCAAGGGTGCGCGACGTACGGGTCCATGCAGCTGGGGCGCCGCATTTTGCATGCTCTGCACTTTTGCATAACATGCACATTGTGACGGAGGAAGAGACCGCTCGGGGCGGGCTGCGGGAACGGAAGAAGCGGGCGACACGCACCGCTCTCACCGAGGCCGCGGTGCGCCTGGCCGCCGAGCACGGGGTGGACAAGGTCACCGTGGAAGCCATCAGCGCCGCGGCGGGCGTCTCGGTGCGTACGTTCTTCAACTACTTCGAGTCCCGGGACGACGCCTTCCTGCTCCTCGACGCGGACGCCGCCGCCCGGGTCCGGCACGCCGTGCTCGCCGCACCGGCCGGCCTCTCCCCGCTGGAGGCGGTCCGCGACGGCGTGGCGGCCGAACTGGTGGGGGTCGAGCAGCAGCACGAGCTGTGGACCCTGCAGGCCGACGTGCTGCACGCCGCGCCGCACCTCCTCGTCCGCAGCCTCGGCGCCCACATGGCGGACGAGACCCGGCTGGCCGAGGCCATCGCCGAACGCCTGACCGCCGACCCCGGCGGCTCCTCCGGCCGGCCCTCCCCGGACACCGGGGAGCCGCCCCGGACGGTCGGCCTCTATCCGCGTCTGGTGGCCGCCATCGCGAGCACCGCCGTGCGGGTCAGCGTCGAGCACTGGTGCTCACGCCAGGAGGAGGCCGCGTTCGCGGACGTCTTCCGCGAGGTCTTCGAACTGCTCGCCGCGGGACTGCCGACGCCACCCGGGCCCGGGACCCTTTCGTAGCCGTCTCCGCGGCCCGCGTCCCGCCCCGCCCCCTCACCCCTGCCGGACTGCCGCCACACCACCGCCTCACTGCCCCCACCACTTTCTCCGTGCCGCCGCGCGGATCACCCGTCCACCACGTTCACCTGTGTCGAAAGAGCTGTCGTGACCTCACTACAGGCGCCTGAAGAGGCGTCTCCCACCGCCATGACCAACCGTCAGATACTCCAGGCCATGTCCGGCCTGATGGCCGGCATGTTCGTGGCGATCCTGGCGGGCACCGTGGTCTCCAACGCCCTGCCCACGATCATCGCCGACCTCGGCGCCAGCCAGTCCGCGTACACCTGGGTCGTCACCGCCGAACTGCTGTCGATGACGGCGACGGTGCCGCTGTGGGGCAAGCTGTCGGACCTGTACAACAAGAAGCTGCTGCTCCAGCTGTCGCTGAGCATGTTCGTCGTGGGATCGCTGCTGGCCGGCTTCTCCCACGGCGTGGGCCTGCTGATCTTCAGCCGGGTGGTCCAGGGCATCGGCGCGGGCGGCCTGACCGCACTGGCCCAGGTCGTCATGGCCTCCGTCATCCCGCCGCGCAGGCTGGGCAAGTACGCCGGCATGTTCGGCGCCGTCTTCGCGGTCGGCACGGTGGCCGGACCGCTGGTCGGCGGTGTCCTGGTCGACACGTCCTGGCTGGGCTGGCGCTGGTGCTTCTTCATCGGGGTGCCGTTCGCGCTGCTGGCCATCGCGCTGCTCCAGCGCACGCTGAGC
This sequence comes from Streptomyces sp. NPDC056160, assembly GCF_042268205.1. Lineage (NCBI taxonomy): Bacteria > Bacillati > Actinomycetota > Actinomycetes > Kitasatosporales > Streptomycetaceae > Streptomyces > Streptomyces sp. NPDC056160. The sequence goes on along the minus strand of NZ_JBHJUW010000008.1, from coordinate 39,801 downwards.
CTGCCCACCGTCCGGCGCGAGGTGAAGATCGACTTCCTGGGCGCCTTCCTCATCGTGGGCGGCGTCTGCGCCCTGCTCATCTGGGTCTCCCTCGCGGGCAACCAGTTCGACTGGGCCTCCTGGCAGACGGCCGCCCTCACGGGCGGCGGACTGCTGCTGCTCGTCGCCGCCGTCCTCGTCGAGGCGCGCACCGCCGAGCCGGTGATCCCGCTGAGCATCTTCCGCAACAGGACGGTGACGCTCACGACGGTCGCGAGCCTCTTCGTCGGTGTCGCCATGTTCGGCGGTACGGTCTTCCTCTCGCAGTACTTCCAGGTGTCGCTCGGCAAGTCCCCGACCGTCGCCGGCCTGATGAGCCTGCCCATGATCCTCGGCCTGCTGGTCTCCTCGACCGTGGCGGGCCAGGTCATCAGCAAGACCGGCAAGTGGAAGCGGTACCTGGTGGCGGGCGCGGTCACGATGACCGTCGGGCTTGCCCTGCTGTCCACCATCGACGCCGACACCTCCTTCGCCCTGCTCAGCCTCTACATGGCGGTGCTGGGGATCGGCGTCGGCATGCTGATGCAGAACCTGGTGCTGGCCGCACAGAACGACGTGCCGGCCGCCGAGCTCGGCGCCGCCACCTCCGTGCTGTCCTTCTTCCGCAGCATGGGCGGCACGGTCGGTACCAGCGTCCTCGGCGCGATCCTCGCGCACCGGGTCACCACGGAGCTGGCCAAGGGCCTGAAGGCGGCCGGTGTCACGCCCGCCGCCGGCGGGCACCAGGGCGGCACGAGCGGGGTGCCCGACATGAAGTCCCTGCCGGGCCCGATGCGTTCCATCGTCGAGCACGCCTACGGCGTCGCCACCGCCGACCTGTTCCTCGTCGCCGCGCCCTGCGCGCTGCTGGCGCTGATCACCGTCGTCTTCCTCAAGGAGAAGCCGCTGAAGACCACCAGCGGCATGGAGCGCCTCGCCGAGGAGTCCGACGCCGCCGCCGCGCCGGTCGCCTGATCCGCGGACCGTATGACGCAGGGGGCAGTGCGCCCGGCACTGCCCCCTGTGTCATGCGGTCTGCGTCATGCGGTCCTGGTGGGGCCTGCGTCATGCGGTCCCGGTGGTGGCGCGCCGCACGCTCCGGAGCACGGGAGGCGGCCGCTCCTCAGCACGGGATGCGGAACCCGCGCCCCGCGTTTCCCGCGCGGGCGAGCTGCGCTGCCTCGGTGCGCGAGCCGGCCGCCGTCCCCTGGGCGCCGAGGGCCGCGCGAGGCACGCTGACCTCACCGAGGCGGGCCGCGGGGGCGGCGGCGTTGCGGACCGTCACCCGGTCACGGGCGGCCGGAGCGATCACCTTGTGCCGCCGGACGAACGCCACGAAGCTCTCGAAGTCGCGCACGTGCCGGACCGGGTCCCGAAATCCCGCGAACGCGGTGAACCCGTCGGCGCCCAGCAGGGTGTACGCGGTCGCCGCCAGCCGGTAACGGCGGGAGAGGTCCAGGCGGCGGCCGTCGACGAGGACGTCGGCCGGGTCGACGCGGTCCCCGGCGGCGCCGGTGGCGTCGAAGGCGTAGCGCACGTTGCGCGACACGGCCAGCGGCGCGAACCGCAGGCTGCCGTCGGCCGCGTGGGTCCACTGCTGCTCCAGAGCGTCGTGGAGCTGACGGCCGGTGACGGTCACCGTCAGGACCGGGTCGCCGTAGCCGAGGGCGTTCCAGGCCTGCCCGAAGGTGATGGTCCCGCCGGATGCGGTGTCGTGCGGGAGGTCGTGGTTGATGACGCTCTGGCCGACCTGCGGTGCCGTGACGATCAGGGCGAGTTCGGCGGGGGTGTTCGGGTGGTCGTTGCCGTCGTTCATCGGGCCGAGCGGCTGCCGGCCGGCCCACAGCGCCCAGTCGGCCGCCAGGTCGCCCATGGTGCTCTCGCCGCTGTCGTCGCGCACCCGGGTGAAGGAGGCGGTCTGCCTGCCGATGGGGGTGCGGGCGCGCCGGGCGGCGTAGCCCTCCCAGTAGTCGGCCACCTGCTGCAGCTCGCGATCCGGGGCGACGTCGCGGGTGTTGGGGTGGTTGGTGGTGGTCGTCAGGGCGCGGACGACCTTGCCGGTGCGCGGGTCGAGGCGGAGGTTGATCTCGTTGACCAACTGGCCGTGGCAGCCCGCCTCGACGAACGGCCGGGGCACTCCTTGCGGGTCCGGGACCATCATCGCGAAACGGCAGTGCCAGTGGCCGGTGACGATGGCGTCGATGTCCGGGGAGACCTTGAGCGCCAGGTCGTAGGCGGGGCCCGAGGGGTTGCTGCCGGTGGTGAAGTCGCTGCCGGCGACCGCCCCGTCGTGCATGCTCAGCACGATCGCGTTGACGCCGCGCGCCTTGAGTTCGGCAGCACGGCGGTTGGCGGTGGTGACCTCGTCCAGCGAGGAGAGTGCGGGCTGGTAGGAGGTGGACCCGGTGTCGGTGCCCACGGCGGTCAGGTGGATGAAGCCGATCGGCAGTCTGCGCCCCTCCCCGGCGTCCACCCACTCGATGTTGTACGGCGGCAGTACGGTGCGGCCGGTGCGCGACCACACCATGTTGGCGCTGTAGTAGCGGAAGTCGGCGCCGCGGAACCGCCGGCCGGTGGAGTCGGGGAAGGCGTCGTCCTCGCCGACGCGCGGGAAGGGGACGCCGTTCTCCATGTGCGCGGTCAGGAAGGCCGGGGACTTGTCGAACTCGTGGTTGCCCGCGGTCGCGAAGTCCAGGCCGAGCCGGTTGAGGGCTTCGACGGTCGGCTCGTCGGCCAGGCTCTCGGCATCGAACTCCCAGCCGGAGAAGAGGTCTCCGGGCGCGAAGAAGAGGGAGTTGCGGCGGCCGTCCCGCAACCGCTTCAGGTGCGCGGCGAGGTAGCCGACCCCGCCCACGGTGTACGTCCTGCCGCCGGCTCCGGTGATGACGGCGGTGCTGCCAGGCGCCGCCTGCAAGTAACCGTGCAGATCGGTGATGTTGAGCAGTTGTACGTCCACCAGGTCGTGCGCGGTGCCCGCGTCCCGGGCGTCGTCACTGGCGTGGGCGGGCGTCCCGACCGCGGCGGCGGTGACGGCTCCGCCGGCCGCGGTGAGGAACGTGCGCCGTCCGAACTCTCGTGCCATCTCGCCCTCCGGTTCGTGTGAACGACCCAGGAGTCAAGCGGCCGTTCGGGGCGGCAGGGCCACGGCGGGACGGATCCCGCGTGAACAGTCGGGGGACGCCGCCGCTACGTCCGTGTCCTGGTCCCCGCCCATCTGCGCACCTGGACGCCCCAGACCACGGCCGCGGCGAGGGCGATCGCCACGACGGCCGTGGACATCCCGGCCTGCACGCCGTCGCGGACGGTGAGCGTCCCGGCCACCAGCGCGCCGAGCGGGACGCCCAGGCCGGAGGAGAGCATCCGGCGGGTGGTGTTGACACGGCCCTGCAGTTCGGCCGGTGTCACTTCCTGGGAGTAGGTCATCGTGTTCACCAGGACCACGAGGTACGCCGATCCCCACGCGGCCAGCGCGAGGAGGGCGATCCGCCAGTCGGAGGTGCGGACGACGACCAGGCCGAGCACGGCCCCGACCGGCAGGACCCCGAGCAGCAGGGGGAAGGCCGCGAAGCGGCGCCGCAGCCGGGGCAGCAGCACGGACCCGCCGATGCCTCCGGCGCTCCACGCCATGTAGAGCAGCCCGATCCGCCCGTCGGAACCGTGGACGCCCAGCACCCGGTCGGCGAACACGGCGAGCTGTCCGACGATCGCCCCGCCGGAGAACGACTGGAGGGTGCCGACCAGGGTCATCACGCGCAGTGTGGGGTGCCGGAGCAGGAAGCGGAGCCCCTCGCGGACGGACTCCCCGAACGCCGGGCGGTGCCCCGCCGGTGCGCCGGGGCGTCCGGCGGTGCGCGCGACGGCCCTGATGAGCAGCGCGGACACGGCGAAGGACAGGGCGTCCAGGGCCAGGGTGCCGGCGGGCCTGAAGAGCAGGATCAGGCCGCCCGCCAGCGCGTTGCCCGCGATCCGTACGACGGTCTCGGCGCCGTAGAGGGCGCTGTTGGCCCCGGCCAGGTTGTCCTTGCCGACGATGTCGGGGACGAATCCGTACACGCCCGCGTCGAAGAAGAGCCCGAGCGCTGCCGAGGCGAGGGCGACGGCGACGAGGTGCCCGCCCGTCAGCACGCCCAGGGCCGAGGCGAGCGGGACGGAGGCGAGGCAGGCCGCGTTGAGCCAGTCGGTGGCGATCATCAGGCGCCGCCGGTCCATCCGGTCGGCGACGGCACCGGCGATCAGCCCGAAGACCACGTAGGGCAGGGTGCCGGCCGCCGCGACCAGGGAGACCATCAGGGGCGAGCGGGTCTCCTGGAAGGTCAGGACGGGCAGCGCCACCGCGGTCACGGCGGAGCCGAGTCCGGATGCCGCCCGCGACATCCAGAACCAGCGGAAGCCGGGGAGGCGGCGCAACGGGATGGGCGGGTCCTTCGGTTCGCTGTCACCGATTTCCTTGTCCGCGCCGGGTGCCGGAGTTCCGTCCGGGACAGATGCTCCGGGTGGTCGCTGCGGTGAGGTGGACGTCATGGCGGGCTCCCAACAGGGGTGGGCCGCGGCCGGGCGCGGCGCAGGGGTGGTCGTCCGGCGGCGCTGTGGAGGGCGGCACCGGCTGGAGAAACAGCGAAACCCCACCGGGCTGTCGCCGGTGGGGTGTTGTGCGGGTGTCCGATCGTGGCCGCCCGTCCGTGCGAGGGGGGCCGGTTGCTGCCGCGGATGCCGGAGGGCCGAGGAACACGCTCAGGAGGGCGGTGGTTCGTCGGACGCGAGGGGCGGAGAAGTCCGCGGCGGCTCGGTCGGGCCGAGACCGGGGGCCGTCGAGTGCGGCCCCGGGAATCGGATGGACCATATCAGGGCGTGCCGGTGGCGGGTCAAGGGGCGGTGCGGGGATGGGGGGACGCGGGAGCGGTCAGGGGTGCCTGTAGTACTTGCAGGCCAGGTCCTCGATGCCCTTGTGGTCGAGGCAGACCTTGACGCGGGTGGCGCCGCCGGAGGCGTCCGCCACGACGGAGAAGGCGAACTTCGCGGACGCGTTGCACACGGACGGGCGGTAGCCGTCGGCCGCGAGGGGCTTCGTGCCGCTGTACGTCGTCAGCCAGGTCGTCCGACAGGACGTCGAGCTCACGGACTTGTGTTCGCCGGAGATGCTGACCGACCGGTTGTGCCAGGTCAGCGTGCCTTTGGTGTAGGTGTTGCCGTAGGGGACGTCGAAATGGCTGGTGGGGTCCGCGGCCTTGGTCCGGGCTCCGGCGGCTCCGGCCTGGCCGAGAAGCGTGGCGGCGGTGAGCACCAGCGTGCCGAGACCTGCCGCGAGCTGCTTGCGCATCATGTGCTCCACAGGGGGTGTCGGAGGCCTTGGCACCGGATCGGATGCGGCGCGGCCTTGGCCTCGTGGGGGGCTGACGCCTCGAGTATGACGGAGGGCCCGGGTGGTCCGTGGCGATGCCGTATTACGTCAACTGGCCGAAGGAGCCTGCCGGCCGGGAGGGAGCGCTGTTCGCCCTGGCGGCCGGACGGCAGCCCGGGACGCCGCGCGCACGGGGCGCGGCGGTGTCCCGGACGGTCCGGACAGCCGGTGGCCGCGCCCGGTCAGGTGGCGGCGCGCAGCCGTTGCTCCCTTGGGCGCGGCGTGAGCATCGGCCGGGGCAGGCCGACGGGGACGGGACCGACGTGGTTGCCGGGCGGGGCCGCGAGGCAGTGGGCCGTGTACAGGCGGACGGCGTCGTGCAGGCGGTAGCGGGCCCGTCCCGTACCGTCGGTTCCGCTGACGTGGGTGACCTGCCGGTGCAGCAGTTCGTCGAGGAGGTCCGCCGCGTGTACTTCCGACGGCGTGACGCGGGCCGTCACCTCCTCGGTGCCGAAGTCGCCCCGCAGCGCCGCGAGTCGGTTCAGGGCGGCCGTGATCTGCGGCGGGAGCCCTTGGTAGTGGGCGGCGACGCTGTCCTGCAGCGACAGGTCGCCGACACGCAGGACGCGCAGGCGTTGTTCCTCGTCGGCCAGGCGGTGCGCCAGGTCGCGCAGGGACCGGTGGGGGCGGGTGGTGAGCCACAGCCCGGCGATGTGCAGGGCCAGCGGCAGCCGCGCGCAGGCTTCCACGACGTCGGTGGCCGCCGAGCGTTCCGCCCGGGTGCGGGCGCCGCCGACGAGGTCGTCCAGCAGCCGGTGGGCGTCGGGCCGGTCGAGCGCACCGATCCGGTACGGCAACTGCCCGGGTAGCGCCGGCAGTTCGCGCCGGGCGGCGACGAGCACCGCGCTGCGCACGTCGTCGACGAGCAGGGGGCGCACCTGTGCTTCGGTGTCGGCGTTGTCGAGGACGACGAGGACTCGTCGTCTGCTGAGCAGGTCGCGCAGCCGGGCACCGGCTTCTTCGGGCCCGTCCGGGTCGGAGGCGGCGCCGAGGGAGCGCAGGATGCGGCCGACGAGCCGCTCGGGCGTGAGCGGGGCGGAGGCCGTGGGGTGCAGGTCCACGAAGATCTGGCCGTCGGGGAAGCGTTCGCGCACGGTGTGGGCGGCACGCAGGATCAGCGAGGTCTTCCCGGCGCCGGGCGGGCCCACCACCACCGCGAGCCGTTGGTGGCCGGGACGGTGTTCCTGCGCGCGGAGGTGGGCGCCCATCTGGTCCAGGAGCGTCCGACGGCCGGCGAGGCGGGGGCGGGGGGACGCCGGGAGTTCGGCGGAGACGGAGACGGAGACGGAGGCCGAGGCGGGAAGGGCCGTGGGCCGTGGTCCCGGGCGGTGTCCGCTGCGGGGGGTGCGCAACAGGCGCCCGACGTCGCCGGGTTGCAGGCCGAGGGCCTGGGCGAGCAGCCGCAGTGACTGGGTGCGGGGCCGGGCGGTGTGGCCGGTCTCCAGGTTGCGGATGGCCCGTACGCTCAGTCCGGACCGGCGGGCCAGGTCCTCCTGGGTGAGGCAGGCGGCTTCCCGCGCGTGGACCAGGGTCTGCGCGAGGGCCTCCAGTGCGGTGGTGTCGGTCACGTCATGCCCATCTCGTCGTGCTTGTCATGACATCCCTGGATCGATGTGGCGGGGCTGTGCGTCGGGGACGGTGGCGGGAGTGGGGGGACGTGGGTCCGGCGCGGCGGGTGGTTCACCGCCGGGGACGTGTCAGGGGCACCGTGAAGGTGTGGCGGGAGCCGGGGTGGACGGAGCGGGTCCACTCCAGCGGGAGCCCGTCGTCGTCGTGGGAGTGGCGGCTGAGCAGCAGCATGGGGAGCCCCACGTCGGTGGCGAGGAGTTCGGCCTCGCGCGGGGTGGCGACGGCGGTCTCGATGGTCTCCTCGGCCTCGGCGGGGCGCACGCCGTGGTCCTTGGCGAGCGCGGTGTACAGGGAGCCGTGGGCGGCCAGGGAGCGGTGCAGGTCCGGGAAGCGGTGGGCCGGCAGGTGGGTCGTCTCGATCGCCGTGGGCACGCCGTCGGCCAGCCGCAGCCGTTCCAGGCGCAGTACGCGCTCGCCGGGGCCGAGCCCGAGCAGGCGGGTGAGCCGGGCGTCCGGATCCCTTTCGCCGATGTCCAGGATCCGCGTGGCGGGTCTGAGGCCCTGGGCGCGCAACTCCTCGGTGCAGGAGGTGAGTCGGAGAGTACGTCGGAGTTTGGGACGGGCCACGAACGTGCCTTTCCCGTGTACGCGGTCGAGCCGGCCCTCACTGGCGAGTTCCTGGAGGGCCAGCCGGACGGTGGTACGCGAGGTGTCGAACCGGAGGGCGAGTAATCGCTCGGCGGGCATGCGGGAGCCGGGCACCAGCGCCTCCGTCAGTTCCAGAACGTGCTGCTTGACGCGGTAGTACTTGGGCACCCGCGCGCCGCGGCCCGTGGCGGGCCGCTCGTGTCGGGCGCTGCTGACAACGATGGTCAAGGCCTGCCTTCCCGGCCGTCTCACCGGCCTCCCGTTATAGCCCTCAACTCGCCATTGGTCCAGTCCAGATGAGGCGGCGGCGCTCCCGCGACGCGCCTGTGACACACCCGCGCGGGGCTTCGGCCGCGAGGACGCCCACCGCGGCGCGCACTGCCGCGAGGGGCAGCGCCGGAAGGCAGCCGGGGCGCACGGCCGCACCGGCCGGGGCGGCCGCCTTGACGTCGGGCAAAAGTCTAGGCCAAGCTCCCCGGTGAAGGTCTACACCAATCGGTGCCGGATCCCGGGTTCGCGGCGCGCGGCGAGCCGGTGGGCCGGCACCGGGGGCGTATGCCGGCCCATCACCTGAAGGAGGGGGACTGCCGCGCGTCCGCGACGAAGCCGTGCGCGCACGGCCCCCGGTGCACACCGGGCGGCTGCCGGCGACCGGGCCGCGCCTCGTCCGGGGCTCCGCACCCGGCCCTTCACCTCACCCCGCAAGGCAAGGCTGTGCGCGCGGTCCGAGCGACGGCGCCGCGAAAGGATGACGCCCCCGATGACCATGAGTGCCACCGGCAACGAGTCCCTCGCCCGCGACGCCCTCGCGGTGCTGCAACCGGGATTCGCCGGCACCACCGCGCCCGAGTGGGTGCACCGCCGAATCGGCGAAGGGCTGGCCGCCGTCGCCCTGTTCGGCCGCAACGTCGCCTCTTTCGAGCAGGTCGCCGAGCTGACGGCCCGGTTGCGCGCGGAGCAGGACGACCTCCTGGTCGCGATCGACGAGGAGAGCGGGGACGTGACCCGGCTGGACGTCCGCACGGGTTCCGCCTTCCCCGGCAGCCACGCGCTCGGGGCCGTCGACGACCCGGACCTCACCCGGCGCGTCGCCCGCGAGCTGGGCCGCCGCCTCGCCGAGTGCGGTGTCAACCTCAACTGGGCGCCGTCCGCCGACGTCAACGCCGACCCCGGGAACCCGGTCATCGGCGTGCGGGCCTTCGGCGCGGACACCGACCTCGTGGCCCGGCACACGGCCGCCTACGTCGAGGGCATGCAGGCCGCCGGTGTCGCCGCCTGCACCAAGCACTTCCCCGGCCACGGCGACACCAACGTCGACTCGCACCACGCGATACCGCGCATCGACGTCGACGAGGACACGCTGTACAAGCGGGAACTGGTCCCCTTCCGGGCGGCCATCGAGGCCGGTACGCGTGCGGTGATGAGCGCCCACATCCTGGTCCCCGCACTGGATCCGGAGCGGCCGGGAACCCTCTCGCGGCGCATCCTCACCGAGCTGCTGCGCGGCGAACTGGGCTACGAGGGCCTGATCGTGACCGACGGCATCGAGATGCAGGCGATCTCGCGGACGTACGGTCTGGAGCACGGGGTCGTGCTGGCCATCGAGGCGGGCGCCGACGCCATCTGCGTCGGCGGCGGGCTGTGCGACGAGGGCACGGTGCTGAAGATGCGCGACGCCCTGGTGGCCGCCGTCCGCTCCGGCGAACTCCCCGAGGAGCGGCTGGCGGACGCCGCCGCCCGGGTGCGGAGCCTGGCCCGGTGGGCGGCCCGCGCGCGCCGGGACGCGGACGTCCCGGCCGACCCGGAGGTGGGCCTCGTCGCCGCCCGCCGCGCCCTGGCCGTCACCGGCACGGGGACGGCACGCCCCGTCGACGCGCCCGTCTACGTCGCCACGTTCAACCCGGCGCCGAACATCGCCGTCGGGCACGAGACCCCCTGGGGCGTCGGCGCCGCGCTGGAGCGGCTGCTGCCGGGCACCACGACCGGCACCTTCACCGGCCCGGACGCGGGTAGCGCGGCCCTGGCGGCGGCGGACGGGCGCCGGATCGTCGCGGTGGTGCGCGACGAGCACCGCCACGCGTGGATGGGCGCGGGCCTGGACGTGCTGCTCGCCGCCCGGCCGGACACGATCGTGGTCGAGATGGGCGTGCCCCAGTCCCCCGCCCGCGGCGCCGTGCACATCGCCACGCACGGAGCGGCCCGCGTGTGCGGGGTGGCCGCCGCGGAGCGCATCCTCGCGGGCTGACGAGAAAGCCGGGCGCCGCGGGCACGCGGGCCGCGGACGACGGACCCGGGGTTGGCCATCGAGCGCCCCGGCAGCCCGGCGCGAAGGGCGGTACGGACCTCCGTACCGCCCTTCGCCATGCCCGCCGACTCAGGCCGTACACACGCAACGACCGGCATTTCGGCGGCACTTGCGGGCAGCTTCGGCAGACTCGCGTTGACAGCACAAGTGGTCTAGTCCAACTTGAGAGGGCCTCAGTTCGATCACCGCGCAGAGCTGGGCCCCGGCCGCTCGGCCCCTGAAGAACCACACGCCCTGGAGAGATTCCATGCCGGCATCCACCCCCTATCTGCACCGCGCTCCCTCGGCCCGCCCCTACTTCAGTTCGGACGGCGAGACGTACCTCGCCTCCACGCCGCTTCGGGACATCGAGAAGTCCCGGCCGCGGCGGGTGCTCTCCGAGGAGGACTTCGCCTTCTGGCAGACCTACGGGTACGTCGTCGTGCGCGACGCCGTCTCACCGGGCGCGGCGAAGAGCCTGCTGGAGTTCGCCTGGGAGTTCCAGGGCCTGGACCCCGACCGCCCCGACACCTGGTACCAGGAGCGCGAGTTCCGTTCGGACCTGGACCGCGACCTGCACGTGTACGGCTTCGTCGAGGCGTACCACCACCAGCTCCTGTGGGACAACCGGCAGACGCAGCGCGTCTACGACGCCTTCGTCGACGTCTGGGACTGCGAGGAGCTGTGGGTCACCCTCGACCGGCTCAACCTCAACCCGCCCAACCGGGGCAACCGTTCGCGTTCCCTGATCGCGCCCACCGACGAGGGCTTCGACATCGAGCTGCACTGGGACGTCGACACCACGCTCGGTGTGCTGCCGCAGCGGGTGCAGGGCATCCTCGCGCTCAACGACACCGACCCCGCCCTCGGCGGCTTCCAGTGCGCGCCCGAACTGTTCAAGCGGTTCGAGGAGTGGCGGATCGGCCAGCCGCGCGACCGGGACCCGATCCGTCCGGCGGTCGACCGCACCGAGTTCCCGGTGGTGCGGCCCGACCTCCGCGCCGGCGACCTGCTCATCTTCAACGGGCTGCTCGCCCACGGCGTGGCGCCCAACGTCTCCGAGCAGGGGGTGCGTGCCGCGCAGTACCTGTCCATGATGCCCGCGCTGGAGGAGCACGAGGAACTGCGGCGCTCACGCGTGGAGTCGTGGCGCACCCTGAGCACGCCCGACTGGAACCCGACGCTGCTGGGGGACGCCGAGCGGCCCGAGGCCGACCGGTACGGGCCCGCCACCCTCGACGCGCTGGGCCGCAGGCTGCTCGGACTGGACTCCTGGAGCGGACGCGAGGGCGCCGCGTGACCCGGACGGCCGCACCCGAGCGCATCTGCCTGGCGCTGCCCACGAACCGGGCGTGCCAGGCCACCCTGAGGGCCGTCGCCGACGAGGCCGCCTACGCGGTGCGCCGCTTCGGGGTCGAGGTCCACCTGCTCGTCCTGGACTCCAGCGACGCGCGGACCCGCGCCGAGCACGCGCGGGTCATGGCCGCGCTCCCCGCCGTGCCGGGCGTGGTCGCGCACCACCTCGACGAGGAGCGGCAGCGTGCCTTCCTGCGGCGCGCGATCGGACGGGCCGCTCTCGCCGAGCCCGACCGGCTGCTGTCCCTGATGCTGCCGGCCGAGGTCTCCTACGGGGCCTGCACCAACCGCGCCTTCCTGATCGCCGCCGCCCTCGGCTGCCGCTCGGTGCACCGCAGGGACTCCGACAGCGCCTACCAGATGCTGGACGGTGCTCCCGTCTTCCCCGTCCACCACGAGGTGCCCGCGCTCGGCCGGCCCGCCGCGCAGGTGTCGGACGACGTGACCGAGACCCTCCTGGACCCGGCTCACGCCGGGCGTCCCGTGTCGATGGCCGGTGCCTCCTTCATCGGTGAACTGTCCGTGGACATCGGGGAGATGGCCGAGCTGGACGAGGCCGTGTACCAGGAGGTCGTGAGCCTGTGGGCGCCCGGGCACTGGTCCGGGGAACGCAAGCGGGAGCTGGTCGAGGAGTCCTTCCGCGGGGCCGGGACCGCCCCGTTCACCGCGGACCGCTCGACGCTGGCCCTCGTCGACCCCATGCGGGTGGACATGTGCAACATCAGCTTCAGCCGCGAGGTGTACGAACGGGTGCCGCTGCCCCCGGCGACCAGCACCATCGGCAGCGACTACTTCCTCATCCACCTGGTGCACGACGCGACCCTGCCGGGCGTGCTCCACAACCGGCACATCGAGAACTTCTACACGCCGGAACGGCGCACGGACGAGGGCTTCCACGACTACCAGAGACGGTTCGTGAAGTTCCTCCTGTCCATGCTCTACTTCCACGACGTCTACGACCGGATGGCCGCCGCCGGCCCGTCCCTCCTGGACGCCGACCAGCACGTCCGGGCGGACGTCGTCGCCGCTCATCTGCGCGCGAGCACCGGCTCGGACCGGGCGGAGAACCGGTGGCGCCTGGACCGTGTCGACACCGCCTACCGCAAACTCGGCGGCCGCTACGAGACGTTCGCCCAGTCACTGGAGGCGGACCGCGAGCGGCTGCTGGACGAGGCCGAGCGCGACATCGAGGAGTTCGCCCTGCTGACCGACTCGTGGGCGGCGCTGGTGCGCGCGGCCCGCGGCGACACGATCGGGAGTACGAGCGGGTGAGTACGGACGTACCGGCGCGGCTGGCCCGCGCACTGGCCGCCGCGGACACGGACCGCCTCGTCTACGATCTGGCCGGCATCAGGGACCAGTACCGCGCCCTGCTGGACGAACTACCCGGTGTCCGCGTCCGGTTCGCGATGAAGGCGTGCCCGGTCGACGAGGTGCTGCGGTGCCTGGTGGACGAGGGCGCCGGCTTCGACGCGGCGAGCCCCGCCGAGATCACGCAGGCCCTGGCCGCGGGCGCCCCGGCGGAGCGGATCCACTACGGCAACACCGTGAAGTCCGACGCGGGCATCGCCGAGGCCCACCGCCTGGGCGTACGCACCTTCGCCACCGACAGCGAGCAGGACGTGGCGGCCGTCGCCGCGCACGCGCCCGGCTCGCGCGTCTTCTGCCGCCTCGCCACCAGCGGGGAGGGCGCGTTGTGGGGGCTGAGCCGGAAGTTCGGCTGCTCCGGCGAGGACGCCGTCCGGGTGCTGGAGGCGGCGCGCGCCGCCGGGCTGGTCCCCGCGGGCCTGTCCGTGCACGTCGGTTCGCAGCAGATGACCTCCGAGGCCTGGCGGGACGCGTTCGACTCGCTCGCCGAGGTGATCGCGGCGCTCGCCGGGCGGGGCATCGCGCCGGACCACGTCAACCTCGGGGGCGGACTGCCCGCCCAGGGCTATCTGGACCGGCACGGCCGTGAACTCGTCCCCCCGCTGGACAAGATGTTCGCCGTCATCCGGGACGGCATGGACCAGTTGCGGCAGGTCGGCTCCCGGCCCCTCGATTTCGTCATGGAACCCGGCCGCCACCTGGTGGCCGACCACGGCGCCGTCCGCGCGCACGTGTACCGCCTGACCACGCGACGGCAGCCCGGCGGCGACCTGGCGCGCTGGCTGTACCTCAGCTGCGGCAAGTTCAACGGGCTCTACGAGATGGACCAGCTCTGCCACCGGCTGGTCTTCCCCGGTCACGACGGCCCCCGGGTGCCGGCCGTCGGTGGCGGGCCCGACCTGTGACAGCGACGACGCCTACGGCGCGCAGGGCCACCGCACGCCGGTGCCCGAGGACCTGGCCTCGGGCGATCCGGTCTGGATCCTGTCCGCCGGCGCCTACGCCACCAGTTACATGACCCAGGGGTTCAACGGGTTCAGCCCGCTGCCCTGTGCCTGGACGCGGCCGGCGCCGGACGCCGCGGCCGACTCCGTGAAAGGGGCGGGCTGACGTGGGACACCCGCCGCGCATACGCGCCGTCGCCGACACCGACTGGCCCGCCGTCGCCGCCCTGGAGGCGGCCGCGTACGCCGGGACGGACCTCACCGAGGGGCAGGCCGCGCTGGAGTCCCGGGGCAGGGTCTCCCCCGAGACGTGTTTCGTCCTCGACCTGGGCGACCGGATCGCGGGCTACGTCCTCGCCCTGCCCTACCCGGACTCCGCCTTCCCTGACCTGAGCGCGCCGGAGCAGGCCGCCCACCGCACCCGCAACCTCCATCTGCACGACCTGGTCGTCGGCGAACGAGTCCGCGGCCGGGGCCTCGGCGGCCGGCTCGTGGACCACCTCACGGCCGTCGCGGCGCAGCGGGGCTACGAGCGGATGTCACTGGTCGCGGTCGCGGGCCTGGAGGGCTTCTGGCGCCGGCAGGGCTACCGGCCCCGCCCTGACGTCGAGGTCCCGCCCGGCTACGGCCCCGATGCACTGTACATGTCAACCAGGCTGCCCGCGGGCAGACCCTCGAACAGGAAGATGGCGGGCCGATGACGGCGCACCCCGTCCGTGACGAGTCGAACCGCGCCAAGTGGGCCGTCGCGGCGCTGTTCTGCTTCCTCGGCTTCCAGTACGCCACCTGGACCTCCCGGCTCCCGGCCCTCAAGAGCAGGCTGGACCTGTCCGAACAGGAGCTGGGGCTGCTGCTGATGGCCTGCGGGGTGGGGGCCGCGGTCTCCTTCCCGCTCGTCTCCCACCTCATGCGGAGGCTGGGCTCACGGCGGCTGTCCCTGCTCTCGGGCCTGTGCCTGGCGCTGCTCCTCGCGGCCCTGTCGAAGGCGCCCGACTACCCGGTGGCCCTGCTGATCATCTGCTGCGACGGTGTGGCCGTCGGCGCGCTGAACGTGGCCATGAACGCCCAGGGAGCAGCGCTGGAGAAACGCTACCGGCGCACCGTGATGTCCCAGCTGCACGCGACGTTCAGCGCGGGTCTGCTGGGTGCCGCGCTGCTGGCCTCCGGGGTCAACCTCGTGACCGGCGCCGTCACGGCGCACTTCGCCGTGGCCGTCGTCCTGCTACTGCTGTTGCTCGCCTACGCCCGCCGGGGCCTGCTCGACGAGGCCGGGCAGAGCCCGCCGGACGAGCCTGAGACGCCGTCCGGGGACAAGGACGGGGACAAGTCCGGGGACAAGGACGCCCGCCGCCGCAGGGGCCTGACCCTGCCCGGGCGCGCGACCCTGTGGATGGGCTGCGCCATGGTGTTCGGCACCATCACCGAGGGCGCCATGAACGACTGGTCCGCCCTCTACATGAAGGAGATCGCCAAGGCGTCGGCGAGCGTCGCGCCCATGGGCATCGCCGTCGTCTCGGTCATGATGCTGCTGGCCCGCGTCTTCGCCGACCGCTGGCGCAGCCGCTGGGGCGACGGACGTGTCGTCCGCGTCGGCAGCGCCGTGGCGGGCGTCGGACTTGCACTGGCCCTGGCGGCCGGGGGCGTCGTGCCGACACTGCTCGGGTTCGCCTGTGTGGGCCTGGGTGCCGCCGCCGTCACCCCGTGCGTCTACGTGGCCGCCGCGGCCCGCGGTTCCGACGCGCTGGCGCTGGTGGCCGCCATGGGAACCACCGGTCTCCTGATCGGGCCCGCCCTGATCGGCTTCATCGCGGGCTGGACCGGTCTCGTGCCGGGCATGGCCGCGGTGGCGGTATCTGCCCTGATCGTCTCCCTGGCCGCCACCCGCATCCGGTGGAGCACCCTCGCGGGGGCGGGCGAGGAGCCGCCGGGCGCCGCGCCGCACCCGGCGGCCCCGGACCGCCCCGCCGACGCGCTGGACCCGGCGGCCCGGGAAGAGCCGGCCGGCGCGGAACACCCGGCAACCGCGGAGTAGCGGCCGACGTCCGTCCCGGGCCGCGCGGCGTGTCACTCCTGGAACGTCCCCGCGGTCGGGCGGCGGGTGGCCGCGGTCGCCCCCCGCACGGCGGTGAGCGGACGCAGCCGGTAGGTGTAGCTGTAGTCGCGGTCGGCGAGGAGTTTGTACTCGTCGTGGGTGTGCGCACCCCAGCTGTTGTCCCCGCCCACGCCCATCTGACGGTGGTTCAGCCGCAGGACGACCTCCTCGCGGGCGGTGAGCTGGTAGTCGTGGCGCGCGCCGACCGACAGGTCCTCCGGGGTGAAGTGCGAGGCGTTGAACTCCAGCAGCGGCTCCCCCGAGGCGAGCAGGCCGTGGCCGTCGCCGTCGGTGAGCGCGACCCAGCGGACGTCGGTCTTGTTGCCGTTCTCCTGCGGCCGGATGTAGGAGGTCCACTGGCCCGAGACGGTGCCGGAGTACAGGCCGACGTCGGTGCCGTCGTTGCGGTCCCAGTGGTTCTCCTCCGGTCCCCGCCCGTAGTAGTGCAGGTGCTCCAGGCGGCCCGGCAGGAACAGCAGCGTGCCGATCTCGGGGACGTAGGGCAGGCTCGCCGCACCCGGGTGCAGGGTGTTGTCCACTTTGATCTCGGCGTTGCCGAACACCGTGTAGGTGGTGGTGTACGCCGACTCGACGGTGGTGGGCAGGGTGCCGCTGACCCTGATCTCGACGGCCCGGTCGCGCAGGGCCCGTACGCTGACGTCCTGCACCGTGCGGCGGCTGCCGGCGTCGCGCCAGGTCTGGTTGCGGGTGTGCTGGCCGTTGCCCCGGTCGTTGTCGGTGGGGGCGCGCCAGAAGTTCGGCGCCGGCCCCGAGGTGATCAGCCGGCGGCCCGCGGCCTCGTACGACGTGATGACCCCGCTGCGCTTGTCGACGGTGACGGCGAAGCCCCTGCCGGTGACGGTGACGGTCGTGTCGCCCTCGTGGTGGCGCAGGGCCGGGACGCTCTCCAGCGGTGCCGGGGTGAGGGCGGGGCCGCTCGCGTCGAGCGGGAGCTGTTGCCTGGCCACCTCGAAGCCGGCCTCGGCCCACGGTGTGGACTCCTTGGTGGTGAAGGAGAGTTCGAGGAAGTACTCGGTTCCCGGTGCCGGGTGGGCGGGCAGCCGCAGGGGCACGGTGATGTCCTTCCGGGAGAGCGGCCCCACGTCCGTCTGGTCCCGGGTGAGCCTGCCGCGGCGCACCACCTCGCCGTCCGCCATCAGCGACCAACTCCCGTCGAACTCGGAGAGGTCGGTGAACAGGTACTCGTTGGTCAGCGTGATCGCCCCGGAGGCGGAGACCGCTGCTGCGCCCGAGGCCGGTGCCGCGTTGATCGCCTGGTAGACGCGCTTGATCTCGGCGGCCTTGCCGGTGTGGCCGCGGTCGGCGGTGACGATGCCGTCGGCCTGGAAGTTGCCGTCGTTGGGGTTGTCGCCCCAGTCGCCGCCGTAGGCGAGGAACGTCCGCTCCTGAGGCCGCTCGCGCCCGACGGCGGCGGTGGCGGCGTCGAACCACAGCCGCACACCCTCGTCGCCCGGGCCGCGGCCGTCGGAGGCGAGTTCGGCGGCGGTCAGCGCGCGGGCGTGCACACGCGCCCGGCGGATGGTGCCGCTGAACTGCCGCGTCGAGTTGTCGACGTCACCGCCGAGGGCCAGCGGCGCCGTGTTGCTGCTGGGCCGCACCGTCGTGGTCCGGGTCGCCTTGACCGCACCGTCGACGTGGAGCGTGAGGGTGCCCGCCTCGGCGTCGAAGACACCCGCGACGTGGTGCTCGGTCCCGGTCCAGTCGGCGGGCAGCGCCCAGCTGGCGGTGACCCACTGCCCGGCCCCGTAGATGAAGAACTCCAGGTTGCCGTTGGTCTGCTTCAGTGCGTACTGGGTGTCGCCCTTGGCCACGAGGGGCTGGTGGTAGCCGGTCACGCGCGGGGTGATCCACGCCTGAAGGGTGAAGGATCCCGTGAGGTCGAGGCTGTCGTCGCGGGGGAAGACGGTGGTGCCGGAGACACCCTTGGCGCGTTCGAAGCCGGCGCTGGGGTCGATCACTTCGCCGGTGAGCGCGCGGGGGCCGGTCTCGGTGAGCGAAATGCGGGCGGGGGCCGGCCAGTTCAGCGACTGGTCGACGAAGTCCCAGATCCAGCCGCCTTGCAGGACGTCGTGGCGGCGGACGATGTCCCAGTACTTCTTGAAGTTGCCGTTCGAGTTCCCCATCGCGTGGCAGTACTCGATCATGACGTACGGCCGGGTGTCACCGGTGTCCTTCGCGCGGGCCTCGACCCGGGCGGGGCTCTCGTACATCGCGGAGCGGATGTCGCTGATGCCGGGGCGGTCGTCGCCCTCGTACTGGATGACCCGGGTGGTGTCGTAGGAGCGGATCCAGTCGTGCATGGCGACGAAGGTGCTGCCGCCGCCCGCCTCGTTGCCGAGCGACCAGATGACGACACTGGCGTGGTTCTTGTCCCGGTGGACCATGTTCTGGGCGCGGGCCACGCAGGCCCGGGTCCAGTCGGCGTGGTCGCCCGGGTACTGGCCGCGGATGCCGTGCGTCTCCAGGTTGGTCTCGCCGACCAGGTACAGGCCGTACTCGTCGGCCAGCTCCAGCCACTGCGGGTTGTTGGGGTAGTGGGAGGTGCGGACGCTGTTCATGTTCATCCGCTTGATGATCTCGATGTCCTCGATCATGTCCGCGCGGGTGAGCGCCGTGCCGCGGGCGGGGTGCATCTCGTGCCGGTTGGTGCCGCGGAAGGAGACGGGCTTGCCGTTGATCCGCATCAGTCCGTCCTTGAGCGCGAACTCGCGCAGTCCCACCCGGTGCGAGAGGGTCTCGATCACCTTTCCGGCCGGGTCGCGCAGGCGCAGTACGGCGGTGTAGAGCTCGGGGTGTTCGGCCGACCACAGCCGGGGGTCGGGGACGGCCCTGGCGGCCCGTACCGTCACGTCCTGGCCCGCGGGGACGGAGCCGAGGTCCGCGCTCTGCTCCAGGGGGCGCGGCCAGACGGCGTGTCCGCGCCGGTCGTAGAGCTGCGTCTCGACGGTGTACCGGCCGGCGCCCGCGCCGCCGTAGGCCCGCACGCTCGCGGTCACCGACAGGTCGGCCGCCGTGCAGTCGTCGCGCAGCGGCGTCTCCAGCTTGAAGTCGCGCAGGTGGACTTCGGGGGTGGAGTAGAGGTAGACCGAGCGGAAGATCCCGCTCAGCCGGATCATGTCCTGGTCCTCCATCCAGTCCCCGTCGGAGTAGCGGTAGACCTCCACCGCGATCTGGTTGCGGCCCGGCTGGAGGTACGGCGTGATGTCGTACTCGGCGGGCGTGTACGAGTCCTCGTGGTAGCCCGCCAGTTTGCCGTTGATCCACACGTAGTGGGCCGACTTGACTCCCTCGAAGTGCAGGAACGTGCGCCGTCCCGTCCAGGTGCGCGGCACGGTGAAGGTACGGCGGTACTGGCCCACGGGGTTGTAGCGGGTCGGGGCGGCCGGCGGCTGCGGTTCCTCGCCGAGGCCGTTGGGACCCCAGTACGGGTAGGTGATGTTGACGTAGACCGGGAAGTCGTGGCCGTGCATCTGCCACACGGACGGGACGGGGATGGTGTCCCAGGAGGAGTCGTCCAGGTCGGTGCGGTAGAAGGTGTCGTCACGTGTGTCGGGGCGGTCGGACCAGGAGAACCGCCACCTGCCGTCGAGGCTCAGCCGGTACGGGGAACGGGTGCGGTCGGCCGCCAGGGCCTGGGCGGTGTCCGCGTACGGCATGAGCGTGGTGTGCGGCGGCTCGGTCCCCAACCGGAAGACGTCGATGTGACCGTTCCACTCGGTGCCCGTGGCCGTGACGCCCGGTGCGGGGGGCGCGCCGGGGGCGGGGGCCGTCGCGTACGCGGGCGACGGCAGTGACGCCGAGGAGACGGCGAGCGCACCGAGGACGGCCGCTCCCGACTCCAGGAGACGGCGGCGGCTGACGACCGCCCCGGCGGGGCGGTCCGTGCCGGGCACGTTCGGGTGCTGCATGACCATGGCCTTCCTCGAGACGGACAGGGGGCCACCGCGGAAATGGCGGGGCGTCAGCCGCTGTCCGATGCTGTTGGTAAACCGAACACGAGCTTTCGTTGGACGTCGCGTCGACGACAGGAGCAATGTCGGTATGTCGAACGGAAGTTGATGCCGGAACAGATCACTGCTGCTGGTGACAGAGGTGGCGGTGGAACCAGGCACACCCTAGGACCCGCGCGCAACCGAGGCAATGATCCTGTCGGACTGTGTTTGTTCTTGGTGAACGGGCGGCGCGACCCCGGGCCGGACCCGCGCGGCGTCAACATCACGCAAGGACAATTCACCCGCGGCGGTGAGGGATGCGCGCAACCGCGGCGGGTCTTCCGGCCTGTTCCGGGTCCGCGCCCCGGCCGCCCCGGAGCCACCTACGTCGCGGACGTCACCCGAAGGACACCGGCCCCCGGTGCGGGCGGCTGCGGGTCCGGTACGAGCCGCGGTTCCCTCGCACGTGCCGGTGAAACCGGCGGCGCCACATTGACCGAGACGGACACGCCGCCGCTGTTCACCCTCGGGGGGTTGGGATTTCCTTCCCGTGGCCCGCCATTCCCCGGAATGTCCCGCCCGCGCGAACCACCCAAGGACAGGGAACCATCACCATGCGCATCCGCAAGAACCTGGCCCTCGTGGCCGGCCCGATGCTGGGCAGCAGCCTGCTCCTCCTCTCCCCGGCGGGCAGCGCCGCCGCGGCCCCGGCGACCACCGCCCTCACCCCGGCCGAGCACACCTCGGCCCGGCCCGCGACCGGACTGGAGTGCGGACGCAACTGGCCGCACCACCAGTTCCGCAGGGGCGGCGTGACCGGGGCGTACACCGCCTTCCACCTGTGCTGGGACAACCGGCACAACGCCCGGATCGACTACTCCTCCTCCTACGTCAAGGACACCCGCACCGACCGTCACAAGGCCTACGTCTACGTGCACTACCAGAAGGTCATCGAGCGGCACTGGTCCTGGAAGTGGTCGGGCCCCGAAGCCGGGGCCGGCCCCCAGCGGGGCAAGGTCAGTCACTTCCAGTGGGGCAACTCCTCCGTGCGCAACGTGGCGGTGGCGGTCTGCGCCGGGACCAGGGCCCCCTGGCAGTCCGGCCACCACTGCAAGCTGGTCTGAGCCCGGCGGCGGCCGGGCGACAGCCGCCGGAACCCGGCGACAGCCGAGCTGCGGGTGGAGCGGACGGTGGTCCGCGCCACCCGCTCACGTGCGCACGCGTGCGGCCGCCGCGGCCGTTGCGGCCGTCACGGAGACGTCCCCGGTGTCCGCATACCGAGACGGCTTTGCCGCATAGCGATACATGGCATTTACATGCATCTTATGCGCAGCTCAGAGACCCCGACCGCAGCCACCGGCACCGCCGCGAGCGCGGCCGGCCCCACCCCCGCGGACCGCGCCGCCCGCCGGGCCGTCACCGTCTTCCCGGTCCTCGTCATCGCCGCCGGCGTCGCCGGGCTCCTGCTCCCCGGCGCCTTCGCCGGTTACGGCCCCGACGTGCCCTACCTCCTCGGCGTGATCATGTTCTGCATGGGTCTGACCATGTCCCTGGAGGACTTCAAGGGCGTGGCGCGCAGGCCGTGGGTGGTCCTGCTGGGCCTCGTCGCCCACTACGTGATCATGCCGGGACTCGGCTGGCTCATCGCGCACGTGCTGCACCTGTCCCCCGCGCTCGCGGCGGGCGTCATCCTCGTGGGCTGCGCGCCCAGCGGCACGTCCTCCAACGTGGTCACCTACCTCGCCCGCGGCGACGTGGCCCTGTCGGTCTCCGTGGCGACCGTCTCGACCGTCCTCGCACCGCTGCTGACCCCGCCGCTGACGCTGCTGCTCGCGGGCCAGTACCTGCCCGTCGACGCCGGGTCGATGGTCACGGACATCCTCAAGACCGTACTGCTGCCCGTCATCGCCGGGGTCGTCGTGCGCCTGGTCGCGGGGCGGTACATAGGCCGGGTGCTCGGCGCGATGCCGTGGCTGTCCTCGCTCGCCATCGCCGCGATCGTCGCCGTGGTCGTCGCGGGCAGCGCGGACGCCCTGAAGTCCGCGGCCCTCACCGTCTTCCTCGCGGTCGTGCTCCACAACGGCTGCGGGCTGGCCCTCGGGTACGGCTGCGGACGGCTCACCCGGCTCGGCCGCCCCGCATCCCGGGCGATGGCCTTCGAGGTCGGCATGCAGAACTCCGGACTCGCCGCCTCCCTCGCCACCGCGCACTTCAGCCCGCTGGCCGCGCTGCCCGCCGCGGTCTTCTCCGTGTGGCACAACATCTCCGGCGCGCTCGTCGCCGCGTGGATGGCACGGCGCACGACCCGGCAGACGCAGGAGGCGCACGCCACCGGCGCGTGACCCTCCCGCGTCGCCTCGCGTGCCTCGCGCGCCCCGGGGCGCCACGTGACGGTGTCCGGACCCGGTCGTTGGACCGGCCGGACACCAGAACAGAGCAGCAGCCGGTGGCCGGGCCGCCCGCGCGAGTGAGCGGGCACGGGACACGGGGCCCGTCCGGCCTGCCGCGCTGCCGAGAGGACCTCCGTTGACGTCACGTGACCCCTCCCCCACGCCCAGGCCCCGCCGCCGTTCCCGGCTGATCGGCCTGGCCGTCCACGCGGCCGCCTGTCTGCTCGCCTGCACGGTCACCGCACCGGCCCAGGCGGCCACCGCACCGGCCGGCCACCGCCTGCACAACTGCGGCTGGAACGAGGCGGCCCAGGGTGAGCACGCCTACTACGAGCACTGCGCCACCGACACCGACGTGTGGATCCAGGTCACGCGCCTGTTCCGGGGCAAGTACCACCGGTGCGTCGGTCCCGGCCGCACCAACCTGGACGCCGACGCGACGGGCGCCTGGTACGACAGCACCTACCGGGGCGGGCTGTGCTCCCACCCCGGGGACACCGGTCCCTGACCCGCGGTTCGCCGCCACGCCCGGCACGGCCCGCACGCTCGACGCGCGCGGCGGGCGTGGCGGTGCCACCGTGGAGCACGAGCGGGGCCGCGCGGGACGCGTCCGGCGGTCCGGTGGCAGGCGCGGGACGGGAGTGCGGCATGGCTCGGGCGATCTGGACAGGCGTGATCACGTTCGGGCTGGTCACGGTGCCGGTCGGGCTGTTCACCGCGACCGAGGACCACACCGTCCACTTCCACCAGTTGCAGCGCGGCACCTCCGACCGGATCCGCAACCGGCGCGTCAACGAACGCACCGGCGAGGAGGTCGGCAGCGACGACATCGTCAAGGGCTTCGAAGCCGGTGAGGGAGAGTACGTCGTCGTCGAGCCGGACGAACTGGACGACATCGCGCCGGGCCGCTCCCGGACCATCGACATCAGTGACTTCGTCGGTCTCGATGAGATCGAGCCGGTGTACTTCGCCCGCACCTACTACCTCGCTCCGCGCGGCAAGGAGTACCTGAAGGTCTACGAGCTGCTGCGGACCGCACTGGAGAAGGCGAACAAGGCCGGCATCGCCACCTTCGTCATGCGCAGCAAGCAGTACCTGACCGCCGTGCGCGCGGAGGACAAGGTCCTGGTGCTGCAGACCCTGCACTGGGCCGACGAGGTCCGCGACCCGGAGAAGGAGTTGCCGGAACTGCCCTCCGGCCGGGCCGGGCGGGGCAGGGAACTCGACATGGCGGTCCAGCTGGTGGGCGCTCTGACCAGCCCCTGGGACCCGGCCCGCTACCACGACACCTACCAGGAGAAGGTCCGCGAGCTGGTCCGGGCGAAGGCGGAGGGCCAGGAGATCACTCCGGCCGCGGAGCCACCCCAGGCGACCAACGTGGTCGACCTGATGGACGTGCTGCGGGGCAGTGTGGAACGGGCCCGCTCCGGATCCCGGTCAGGGCCCGAGTCCTCGCCCAGGACCGGGGACAAGTCCGCGCCGGGGACCCGGGGCAAGTCCTCGCCGGGCGCCGGGGACAAGTCCGCGTCGCGGGCCGGAGGCAAGCCCGCGTCGCGGGAGCCTGTGTCGCGAACGGGGAACAAGTCCGCCTCGGGCTCCGCGTCCAGGTCGGCGCCCGGCTCGGGGTCCAGGCCCCGGGGCAAGGACGAACTGCACCGGCTGAGCAAGGCCGAGCTGTACCGGCGGGCCGCCGACGAGGGCCTTCCCGGCCGGTCGAAGATGAGCCGCGACCAGCTCGTCGACGCCCTGTCCGGCGGCGGGCGGCGGAAGAAGAAGGCTGCCGCCTGATCCCAGGCCCGCTCCCGCCCTCCCTCTCCCGCCCCCTGCGAGCCGCCGCCGGACCTTCCTCTCAGGAATCGGCCAGCAGGGAGTCGTAGGCACGCGAACGCCTGCGGCCCGCCATGAAGGAGAGGAAGTCCTGCACGAACGCACCGCGCGAGTACGTCGCCTCGCCGTCGGACACCTCGCGCCGGAAGGCGGTGCGGAACAGCGCCCGGTACTCGTCCGCGTCGATGCTCTGGTTGCCGTCGGCGTCGGTGACGTCGAAGAGGACCTCGGCGACCCGGATGAGCGCGGGTCCGGCGAGGGCGGGCACGGCGGCGGCGTACTCCTCCTTGCTGACGCGCCCGTCGCCGTCGGTGTCCAGGGCGGACTGCAACTCCCGCCACCAGGCCGCGTACGCGTCGTAGAGCCTGGTCTCCTGCGGTTCGTCCAGGTCGAGGCGGCCTGCCACCTCACGGGCCATCGCGGCGAGGTCGGGCCAGTCGAGATAGCCGTCCCCCGTCTGGTCGAGTACGGCGTCGAAGAACTCCTCGGCACCGCGCCGGGACCCGGTGGGCGGGGGCGGAGCGGGCTGCGCGGGCACGGGGGCGACCAGCCGGATCAGGGCACCGGCCCGCTTGACCCCGTCGCGCACCGCCGCGACCGTCCGGGCCCGGGGGTCGTCGCTGTCCGGGGTGAGGGAGAGCAGTTCCGCGAGCCCGTCCGCGCGGAGCCAGCCGTCGGGCAGGAAACGTGCCAGGCCGACGGCCAGGTAGGCGCCCTGGGTGAGGGTCTGGGCGCCCGGGATCTCGGGCAGGCCCGCCCGGCGGCGGAACGCTTCGGGCAGCGAGGCCACGGTGATGGTGCCGATGACCGGCCCGGCGAGGGCCCGGCCGGCCGCCCAGACGGTGGGCAGAGCGTCCAGGAGCGGTGGTGCGGGCAGGTGGTCGAAGAGCTTGTACAGGATGATGCGCAGCGCTTCCGTGTTCTCCAGTTCCTCCTCCACCACACGGTCGTAGTACTGCCAGAACTCGTGCAGCGTGGGCGGCAGTTCGCCGGCCTCGTCGCCGAGGGCCGCCAGGAAGCCCTGGTACTCGGCGTACAGGCGCTCCATGGTGGTCTGTTCCAGCGGCTGGCCGCTGAGCCTGCACATGGTGACGGTGCTCTCGAACAGGGTCGCCGCCACCCACGCACGGACACGGGGGTCCATGGCGTCGTAGGGCCGGTCACGGGCGTCGGTGCCGCTGAGCCGCGCGTGCATCCGGTTCAGCCGGGCCGCCTCCCGTAGCCGCACCTGCTCGTCGGCGCCGAACATGCGCTGCAGGCTGCGGAAGGTGTTCCACAGGCGCCGCCAGGGATGGGCCACGAACACGGAGTTGTCGATCAGGGCGGCGCCGATCTGCGGGTGGGCGGCCTCCAGCACGGTCGCCCGGATCATGGCAAGGGCCCAGCGCGGGTCGTCGAAGAACTGGTGGAACTGCGAGCCGGGACCGAAGAGCGGCGGTGTGCCGGCGTCCTGGCCCTGCCGCACGGGGCCGTCCTCGCCGGTAGGCGTCCTGGGGCCGGGGCTGTCCGGGGGGCGGGGGGTGGCATCGGTCACGGTGGGGGTTCTCCGTTCGCGTTCGGGGTGATGCCGCCGAAGCGGCGCTCGCGCTGCTGGTAGCTGCGCAGGCACTCCAGGAAGTGCGTCGCGCGGAAGTCCGGCCAGAGCACCTGCGGGAAGATCCACTCGGCGTAGGCGACCTGCCACAGCATGAAGTTGGAGATGCGCTGCTCACCGGAGGTGCGGATGACGAGATCGACGTCGGGGGTGTCGGGGAAGGGCAGGTGCTCGGCGAACTCCCGCTCGTCCACGTCCTCGGCCGCCACCCCGCTGCGGATGAGTGACCGCGCCGCCGCGACGATGTCGCCGCGCCCGCCGTGGTCGAACGCCACGGTCAGCGTCATGCCCCGGTTGGCACCGGTCAGCGTCGTCAGGTCGTCGAAGTCCCGGGCCAGGGACGGCGGGATCCGGGAGTCGGCCGCGCCGAGGAACCGGCAGCGGATGCCGCGCGCGAGCAGCAGCGGCGCGTGCTTGCGCACGACGCGCCGTACGAGGTGCATGAGGAAGTCGACCTCGGTGTCCGGGCGCCGCCAGTTCTCCGTGGAGAAGGCGTACAGGCTGAGCCACTCCACCCCGGCGGACCGGGCCGCCTCGATGACCTCGATCACCGTCGTCTCGGCCGCGCGGTGCCCCGACGTGCGCGGCAGCGACCTGCGCGCCGCCCAGCGGCCGTTGCCGTCCATCACGCAGGCGACGTGCCGCGGCACGCCTCTCGTCGTCACGCGCGCACCTTCCCCCGCACGGCTTCCCCCCTGTCGTGGGGCTCCGGCGGTCCGGCCGGCCCCTCGTCCGACAGGCAGCAGGGTGGCCGACGGCGGGCATGGACACGCGGAACTCCGCGCGCATTCACCCGTTCGGGGGGCGCTTAGGCTGCGGGGCGCGCCCGCGAGTGTGCCGGTGACGACGTGCCGGCCTGCCCCAGGAGCATCGCGAAGCGCTGGTCGTCGCGCTCGTGCAGCAGGACGGCACCGCGTCCGCCCCACGCGGTGAACGCGTCCGGTTCATGGACGTTGCCGGGATGCGGAAACGACACCTTGAGCACGGCGGGCTGCCCGCCGGGCCGCCGCACGGGCACGACCACCCCGACTCCCCCGTGCAGGACCGTGCCGTCCGGCTCGCACCCCCAGCGCCGCAGCAACGCCTCGACGATCTCGGGCAGTTCCGCGGTCCAGGCCGCTCCGGTCGGCCCCTCGCGCTCGACGGTCCCCCGTGCGAACGCCTCTGGAATTCCGATCATCCCGGCACCCTGCCGGCCGCCCCCGCCGATGCCGGAAACCGGCAACCGACGTGCGGGGCGCCGACCTTGCGCCGGGTCGGCCCGCACCCTGGTCAGCGGGACGACCGTGCGCTATACCTTCTTCGCGTGATTGTTTCTGCTTGTTTGAGCTCGCTATCAAGCACGTTCAATCATCGTTTCCAGGCATCCGCCGACGTGTGCGAAGGGATCGACATGACCGCTCCACCCCGCAGACGCAAGGCCCACCGTTCCCCGGGGACAGCCCTGGCGGCCGCGGCCGTGCTCGCGGTGCTCGCGACCACGGCCGGACCGGCGCTGCCGGCCCGGGCCGCCGCGTCCGCGTCGACCGGGACACCGACCGTCATCGGCGCGGTCACCGGCTTCTCCCACTCCGGTGCCACGTACACCTTCACGGCGGGCACCGCCAAGGCCCGGGTCGCGTTCGTCTCCGCCGACACCTTCCGCATCGAGGTGGCCCCCGACGGCACGTTCACCGACCCCGTCGGCACCGACATCGTGCTGCCGCAGGGCAAGGCTCCGGCCACCCGCTGGCGTGACCGCGGCGACCGCTACGAGCTGTCCACGGACAAGGTGACCCTGCGCGCGTACAAGTCGCCGCTGCGGTTCGCCCTGTACCGCGCCGACGGCACCCGCCTGTGGGAGGAGAGCCGCGGCATCAGCTGGGACGGCACCGCCACCACCCAGACGCTGGCGCGCGGCGCGGACGAGCAGTTCTACGGCACGGGCGAGCAGAACGGCAGCGGCAACACCTCGCACCGCGGCAAGACGCTCAAGGTCGGCGTCGACTACAACTGGAACGAGGGCGGCCACCCCAACTCGGTGCCCTTCTACCTGTCCTCGGCGGGCTACGGCGTCTACCGCAACACCTACGCGCCCGGCACCTACGCCTTCACCGACCCGGTCACCACGACCGAGCAGGAGAACCGGTTCGACGCCTACTACTTCGCCGGTGACTCCGCGAAGGACGTCATCGGCCAGTACACCGCGCTGACCGGCCGCCCGATGCTCCCGCCGGTCTACGGACTGGAGGTCGGCGACTCCGACTGCTACCTGCACAACGCCAACCGCGGCGAGCGCCACACCCTGGACGCGCTCAAGGTCGCCGACGGCTACGTCAAGAACGACATGCCGCTGGGCTGGATGCTCGTCAACGACGGCTACGGCTGCGGCTACGAGGACCTGGCCGAGACCGCCGAGGGCCTCAACTCCCGCAAGATGCAGATGGGCCTGTGGACCGAGAACGGCCTGGACAAACTGGCCGACCAGGTCAAGGCGGGCCAGCGGGTGGCCAAGCTGGACGTGGCCTGGGTGGGCGACGGCTACAAGTTCGCCCTGGACGGCTGCAAGGCGGCGTACCAGGGCATCGAGGACAACAGCGACGCGCGCGGCTTCACCTGGGCGCCGGAGAGCTGGTCGGGCGCACAGCGCTGCGGTGTGCAGTGGAGCGGCGACCAGTCGGGCAGCTGGGACTACATCCGCTGGCAGATACCGACGTACGCCGGCGCCACCATGTCCGGGCTCGCCTACACCTCCGGCGACATCGACGGCATCTTCGGCGGCAGCGCCAAGACCTACACCCGTGACCTGGAGTGGAAGTCGTTCCTGCCGGCCGTGATGACCATGGACGGCTGGGCCGCCAAGGACAAGCAGCCCTACCAGTACGGGGAGCCGTACACCAGCATCAACCGCAAGTACCTCAAGCTCAAGGAATCCCTGCTGCCGTACATGTACACGTACGCGGCCGAGGCGAACCGCACCGGTGTCGGCGCCGTCCGGCCGCTGGCCCTGGAGTACCCGGGCGACGCGAAGGCGGCGAGCGATGCCGCCAAGTACGAGTTCCTGACCGGCGAGGACTTCCTGGTCGCGCCGGTCTACAGCGACACCACGGTCCGTGACGGCATCTACCTGCCCAAGGGCGACTGGGTGGACTACTGGACGGGCCGGACCTACCACGGGCCCACCACGGTCGACGGCTACCAGGCACCCCTGGACACCCTGCCGCTGTTCGTGAAGGCGGGCGCGGCGATCCCGATGTGGCCGGGCGTCAACTCCTACCAGGACCGCACGGCCGACTCGCCGCTCGCCTGGGACGTCTACCCGCAGGGCCGCAGCACCTTCACCCTGTACGAGGACGACGGAGTGACCCGGCAGCACCGCAACGGCAAGTACGCCGAGCAGCCGGTGACCGTGACCGCGCCGCGCAGCGGTGCCGGAGCGGTGCGCATCGAGGCCGGCGCCGAGCGGGGCGACTTCGCGGGCAAGCAGAAGAGCCGCCCGTACGCGTTCACCGTGCACACGGGTTCGGCCCCGCACCAGGTCCGCCTGGACGGCCGCGGCCTGCCCCGCCTCACCTCGAAGGCCGCCTTCGACGCCGCCGGTCAGGGCTGGTGGTACGACCCCTCCGACCGGGCCGGCGTCGTCCACGTCAAGACCCGCTCGCTGAGCACCGCCCACGGCTTCCGGATCGACCTGGACGGGGCGAGCGCGGTCGGCGGCAACGTGGCCGGTGCCGCGGGCACCGTCTCGGTGACCGCGCCGGACGAGATCGGCGCCGGTGTGTCCGGCAAGGTCACGGTGGACTTCACCGCGGGCCGCACCGGCAGCTCGGCGACCCGGCTCTCGCTGAGCGCCCCCGAGGGCTGGACCGTCTCGCCCGCCCGCGACGTCGGCCGGGCCGGGCCCGGTGAGCGGGTGAGCGCGGAGTTCACCGTGACCGCTCCCACGGGCGCCCAGGCGGGCGAGGCCGTACTGACCGGCAGCGCCCGTTACCGGGCGGCCGGGGAGGACCACGTCGCCACGCAGCCCACCGCCCTGCGCACCATGCCCGCCCCGCCCGAGGGCGACAGCTGGGCCGGTGACCTGCCCTGGCTGAACTCCACCAACGGCTACGGGCCGGCCGAACGCAACCTCAGCAACGGGGAGTCGGCGGCCGGCGACGGGCATCCGCTCACACTGAACGGGACCACCTACGCCAAGGGCATCGGGGTGCACGCGGACTCCGACATCGAGTTCTGGCTCGGCGGCCAGTGCTCGTCGCTCACCGCGACCGCGGGCATCGACGACGAGATCAACGGCTACGGCGGCGTCTCCTTCTCGGTCGTCGCCGACGGCAAGAAGGTGTGGTCCTCGCCCACGGTCAGCGGCAAGTCCGACCCGCTGCCGGTGGACGTGCCCCTGGCCGGAGCGCGCCACGTCCACCTGGTCGTCACCGACACGGACGGCACGAAGTCCGGCGACCACGGCGACTGGGCCGACGCGAAGTTCCACTGCGCCGGCTGACCGGCCGCGTCCCTACGGTGCCCCGGCCCCACCGGCCGGGGCACCGTGCTGTGCGGTGCTGGCCCGGACGATCAACTGCGGTTCCACCGAGGCCGGTTCCGGCACCGCCCCGGGATCGGCGATGTGCCGCAGCAGGTGGGCCACCGCGAGCGTGCCCATCTGGCTGAACGGCTGGGCGACGGTGGTCAGGGACGGCGAGCAGTACTCGGCCAGTTCGATGTCGTCGACGCCGACCACCGAGATGTCCTCGGGCACCCGGCGGCCCAGCTCGTGCAGCGCCCTGATCGCGCCGAAGGCCATCTCGTCGCTGGCGACGAACACGGCCGTGGCGTCCGGGATGCGGCCCAGGATCAGCCCGTTGCGGTAGCCGGAGGCCGGCGACCAGTCACCCTCCAGGGGCGGGGGCACCGGCCGGCCGGCCTCCCGGAGCGTACTGCGCCAACCCTCGCGCCGGGCCGCGGCCTCCAGCCATTCCTCGGGTCCCGCGATGTGCCAGACGGTGTCGTGGCCGAGGTCCAGCAGGTGGCGCGTGGCCAGCCGGGCGGCGAGGCCCTGGTCGATGGCGACGACCTCGGTGGCGTCGGTGCGCGATCCGTCGATGGTGATGGTGGGCGTGGCCCGGGTGAGCTGCTCGATCCGGGGGCTGCTGTGGTTCAGCGGCACCGACAGGATGACGCCCTCGACGCCCTGGTCGGCCAGCCGGGACAGGGCGGCCTCGATGGCGGAGGTGTCCAGCGAGGTGGTGGTGGCGGTGCTCACCGCGTACCCGGCGGCCTGGGCGGCGTGCTCGATGCCCGAGGTGACGGCGGCCCGTGAGTAGAAGTTCGTCTGCAGCGTGACCACGCCGATGGTGCGGCTGCGTCCCGAGGAGAGCATCCGGGCGGCGTTGTTGCGCCGGTAGCCGAGCTGTTCCACCGCGGACAGGACCTTGGCGCGGGTCTTCTCCTGCACGTTGGGGTGGCCGGACAGCACCCGGGAGACGGTCTGCGCCGACACCCCGGCGACCCGGGCCACATCCGCCATGCCCGGCGGCCGCTCCCCGCCGTCACTGTGCTTCGCCATGGCTTCCTTCCTCGTACCGGGAGTCGATGATATCGCCCACACGCGCCGCCATCTGCCCTTTTTGCTGTCCGGCGGCCTGGCGGAGGCCACCTATTGGCATCGATAACATTCTCTGCCATAGTTTCCGCCATCAGCGCGCCGTCCCACCGCCGGGCCCCTGCCCTCCGCGGTGTGCGCGGCCCCGCGGAGGCAACTCCTCCGCTCCACCCAGCCCTTCAGGAGGAGCCGTGAAGCGATCCATTGTCCGTATTGCCGGGGTAGCGGGAGCCCTGGGACTCGCCCTCACCGCCACGGCATGCGGCAGCTCCGACTCCGGCTCCTCCTCCGCCTCCGGCAAGGGATCGATCACATTCTGGGGCTGGGCACCCGGCTACGCCGACGCCGTCGCCGCGTTCAACAAGAGCCACCCGGACCTGAAGGTCACCTACCAGGCCGTCCAGCCGGGCGCCAAGGGCGGCTACCAGAAGATGCTCAACGCGGTGAAGGCGGGCAACGCCCCCTGTCTGGCCCAGGTCGGCTACGAGACCCTGCCGAGCTTCGCGGCGCAGGGCGCCCTCAAGGACGTGGGCAAGTACGCCTCCGCCGACCAGGGCGACTACCAGCCGGCGGCCTGGAAGTCGGTGACCCTGGGCGGCGGTGTCTACGGCGCGCCCGTGGACACCGGTCCGATGGCGCTCGTCTACAACAAGAAGGTCTTCGACTCGCTCGGCCTGAAGCCCCCGGCCACCTGGGACGAGTACCGGGCCGACGCCGAGAAGATCCACGCCTCGAACCCGCACCGCCACATCTCCTCGCCCTACCTGGACTACGACTACGCGGGCCTGGCCTGGCAGACCGGCGCCGGCTGGTTCGGCGTCAAGGGCGACGCCTGGCAGGTCACCATGGCCTCCGCGGCGAACAGGAAGGTCGCCGACTACTGGCAGGGCCTCGCCGACGACGGCCTGATCAGCGGCGCCCCGATGTACGACCAGGCCTGGTACACCGGCATCGGCGACGGCGACATCGCCACCGTCGTCGGCGCGGTGTGGCAGGCCGGGGTCATCAAGGGCGGCGCGAAGGGCGGCTCCGGTCAGTGGGCGGTGGCACCGCTGCCGCAGTGGACCGCGGGCGCCGCCCAGGCGGGCAACGCGGGCGGCTCCGCGACGGCCGTCCTCAAGGGCTGCGACAACGCCGAGGGTGCCTGGGAGTTCGCGCACTGGCTCGGCACCGACCGCGCCGCCTTCGGCACGCTCGTCGAGAAGGCCGCGCTGTACCCGGCCGCGAAGAAGCTTCTCGACCTGCCCCAGCTGAAGGGCGGCGACCCGTACTTCGGCGGCCAGAAGATCTACGACGTGTTCGCCGCCGCCGCTCCCCAGGTCAACTCCTCCTGGACGTGGGGGCCGTTGATGACCAAGACCGCCGCCGACCTCGACGACGGCCTCGGCAAGGCCTGGGCGGGCAAGGGCACCATCGCCGGCGCACTGCACACCGCGCAGGACCAGACCGTGGGCGAGATGAAGAAGCAGGGCCTGAAGGTCGCCGAGTGAACGAGTCCGTGATCGACGCGGCCGGCACCATTGCGGCCGCCCGCCCCGGCCGGCCCGCCGCGGACGCCGGCGGCCCCGGCCCCGCGCCCGCCTCCGTCCCGGCGTCCACACCCGCCCCCGCCCCGGCGTACCGCGCGCGCCGCCTGCGGCCCCTGCTCTTCTGCGCGCCCTTCCTCGTCCTGTTCGCGGCGATGTACGTCGCGCCCATCGGCTACGCGGCGGTCGGCAGCCTCTTCACCGTCCACCGCTCCGGCCTCGGCCTCACCGCGCCGACCAGGGTCTTCGACCCGCTGGGCAACTACAGCCGGGCGTTCGGCGACCACGCGTTCCTGTCCTCGCTCGGCCGGGTGGCGCTGTTCGGCCTGGTCCAGGTCCCGGTGATGCTCGGGGTGGCCCTGGCACTGGCCCTGCTGATCGACTCCCGTTCCGCGCGCGGCAAGAGCTTCTTCCGGCTCTCCAGCTTCCTGCCCTACGCCATCCCCGGCGTGAGCGCCGCGCTGGTCTGGTCGTTCATGTACTCGGCGCAGTCCAGCCCGATCAACCGGCTGCTGCACCCGATCGGTGTCTCGATCCCGTTCTTCCACAGCGAGGTGGTGCTGTGGTCGGTGGCCAACATCGTCACCTGGAGCTGGGCCGGATACAACATGATCATCATCTACGCGGCGCTCCAGTCGATCCCGGCCGAGGTGCTGGAGGCGGCCCGGATGGACGGGGCGTCGGCCCCGCGGATCGCCTGGAGCATCAAGATCCCGGCGGTGCGCGGCGCGCTGGTGCTCACCGCGGTGTTCTCCGTCATCGGCTCCGCGCAGCTCTACAACGAGCCGACCGTGCTCCAGCCGGTCTCCGACGGCTCGGTGTCCTCGACGTTCACTCCGATCATGTCCGCGCAGAGCGCGGTCGCGGCGGGCAACTACCCGTACGCCGCGGCCCAGTCCGTCCTCCTCGCCCTCCTGGTGGGTGTCGTGTCCTTCGTGTTCTTCAAGCTGACCCACCGCGGGGAGGAGCAGGCATGAGCGCGCTGAGCACACGGCCCGCCCTGGTCCGCTCGCGCCGTGAGAGCCGTCCGGCGAGCCGGGCCACGGTCGTCGCGCTGCTGGGCCTGTCGGCCTTCTACTTCCTCTTCCCGCTGTGGTGGCTGCTGGTGTCGGCGACCAAGCCGTTCGGCGAGCAGTTCTCCGGCAGCGGCCTGTGGTTCCACGGCTTCGGCCTGTTCGGCAACATCGCCCGGCTCAGCGGCCAGGACGGCGGGATCTTCTGGCGCTGGATGCTCAACAGCGTGCTGTACTGCGGTGTCGGCGCCGTCCTCGGCACCGCCTTCTCGGCGCTGGCCGGCTACGCGCTCGCCAAGTACGACTTCCCCGGTCGCGGCGCGGTGTTCGGCGCGGTGCTGGCCGCCGTGCTGGTGCCCAAGGTGCTGTTCACGCTGCCGCTGTACCTGATGTTCTCCGGGGTGCACCTGATCGACAACCCGCTGGCGGTGCTGCTGCCGAGCGTGGTCAGTCCGTTCGGGGTCTACCTCTCGCGGGTGTTCGCCGCGCAGACCGTGCCCGACGAGGTCCTGGAGGCCGGACGGCTGGACGGCGCGGGCGAGTTCCGCATCTTCCGTACGATCGGGGTGCGGATGATGCTGCCCGCGCTGGTGACGATCTTCCTGTTCCAGTTCGTGGAGATCTGGAACAACTACCTGCTGCCCGCGATGGTGCTCGGCGACGACCGGCTGCAGCCCGTCACGGTCGGCCTGGTCGGCTGGAACGCGAGCCATGTCGCCGTTCCTCCCCCGCTGGTCGTCATCGGCTCCCTGGTGTCCGTCGTCCCGCTTCTGATCGCCTTCCTCGCGCTCCAGCGGTTCTGGCGCGCGGGCATGACCGCCGGAGCCGTCAAGTGACCCCTTCCGCACCGCAGACCGCTACCGCCCCCGCCACCGCTACCGCCCCCGCCACCGCGGCCGCCACCGCCGCCCCCGGCACGGCGGCCGCCGCCCGCCCGGCCGTCCTGGCCTTCGCCGACGGCACCCTGCTGCGCGCCGGCCGCCCGCACCGCGTCCTGGCCGGTTCCCTGCACTACTTCCGGGTCCGTCCCGAACAGTGGGCCGACCGGCTCGAAAGGCTGGCGGCACTCGGTCTGAACACCGTGGACACCTACGTGCCCTGGAACTTCCACGAGCGCACCGCGGGCGACGTCCGCTTCGACGGCGAGCGGGACCTGCCGCGCTTCGTGGCGCTGGCACAGGACGCGGGACTGGACGTCATCGTGCGCCCGGGGCCGTACATCTGCGCCGAATGGGACAACGGCGGGCTGCCCGCCTGGCTGACCGGCACGCCCGGCATGCGCCTGCGTACCTCCTACGGGCCGTTCCTGGACGCGGTCGGACGCTGGTTCGACGAGCTGGTCCCGCGCGTCGCCGCGCT
Source organism: Streptomyces sp. NPDC056160 (assembly GCF_042268205.1). Lineage (NCBI taxonomy): Bacteria > Bacillati > Actinomycetota > Actinomycetes > Kitasatosporales > Streptomycetaceae > Streptomyces > Streptomyces sp. NPDC056160. The sequence continues at coordinate 4,884 of NZ_JBHJUW010000008.1, read as the reverse complement.
CCAGGCGGGCCGGGGCGGGCCGGTCGTGGCGGTGCAGATCGAGAACGAGTACGGCAGCTACGGCGACGACCAGCACTACGTCCGCTGGGTGCGCGACGCGCTGGTGGAGCGGGGTGTCACCGAGCTGCTGTACACGGCCGACGGGCCGACCGCGCTGATGCAGGACGGCGGCAGCCTGCCCGGGCACCTCGCGGCGGCCACGTTCGGTTCCCGTCCGGCCGAGGCGGCGGCGCTGCTGCGCGCCCGCCGGCCGGACGAGCCGTTCCTGTGCGCCGAGTTCTGGAACGGCTGGTTCGACCACTGGGGCGAGCCGCACCACGTGCGGTCCGCCGGCAGCGCGGCCGAGGACGTGGGCGGGATCCTCGAAGCGGGCGGTTCGGTCAGCCTGTACATGGCGCACGGCGGCACCAACTTCGGGCTGTGGGCCGGTGCCAACCACGACGGTGAACGCCTCCAGCCGACCGTCACCAGCTACGACTCGGACGCGCCGATCGCCGAACACGGCGCGCTCACCGAGAAGTTCCACGCGCTGCGCAAGCGGCTGACACCGTTCACCGGGCCCGGCCGCGAGGTCCCCGAGCCGCCCGCCGATCCGCCACTGCTCGCGCCCCGCACGCTGGAGGTCACCCGGGGGTCGGCCCTGCTGCCCGCGCTGCGGTCGGTGGGCGAGCCGGTCCACGCTCCGCTGCCGCTGAGCTTCGAGGAGCTGGGGCAGTCATCCGGCCTGGTGCTGTACACCGCCGAGCCGCTGCTGCCGCCGGGCCGCCAGGAGCTGACCGTCACGGGGCTGCACGACCGCGCCCAGGTGTTCGTCGACGGCGTCCCCGTGGCCGTACTGGACCGCGAGACCGCCTCGTTCACCGTGCCGGGCGCCGGGGCGCGGGTGCGCCTGGAACTGCTGGTGGAGAACCAGGGCCGGATCAACTACGGCCCGCTGCTCGGGCAGGGCAAGGGCATCCTGGGCGGCGTCCGCGTCGACCGGCGGCTGGTCCACGGCTGGACCATGCGCCGGCTGCCGCTGGACACCTGGACGCGGCAGGACGTCGAGCGTGCCGCGGCGGCGGCGCCGCGCGAGGACCGGGCGGGTTTCGCCACCGCCCGGCTGACGGTGACCGAGCCCGCCGACACCTTCCTCGCCCTGCCCGGCTTCGGCAAGGGCTTCGTCTGGGTGGGCGACACGCTGCTGGGCCGCTACTGGGAGAGGGGACCGCAGACCACGCTCTACCTGCCCGGCCCGCTGCTGCGTGCGGGCGGGAACACCCTCACCGTCCTGGAGCTGGAACGGTTCGGCGACCACCTCGCCCTCACCGACCGCCCGGACCTCGGAGCGGCGCAGGAGTACGTCGAGACGTTCGACTGACCGCCGTGGCGCCACGGCCGCGCACCGGGCCGGGCGTACGGGCACGGGGGCCGAGGACCGGACCGGTCCGGACACCGGTCCGCCGTCACGCACAGGAACCACACCCAGGGGCCGCGCAGCCGGCGCGGCCCCGCCCCGAGCAAGGAGGACCTGTGTCACCTCACCGCAAGAGACTGGCCGCGGGGCTCGTCGCCGCGCTCCTCGCCACGGCGACGGCCCTGACCGGCGGCAGCGCCCTGGCCGCCCCCGCGACACCGGCGCCCGGCGCCGCCGACCCCGCCTACACCGTCACCGTCGGCGCGAAGGGCTCCTGGCCCCACCCGGACGACACCCCGGCCGCCCCCTACATCGACAAGGACGGCACCTTCCACTTCCAGCAGGCCCACTCGCTGTACGGCGCGAACGACAGCCGCGCGTGGACCTTCTTCACCGGCAAGGACTTCGACTCCGCCACCCGCGACGGCGCGCTGAGCGACGCGGTGAACCCGGCCGACTCCCGCGACCGCAACGGCGACACCACCTGGCGCTGCAACACGAGCCCCACCGGCGTGGAGTCGAGCTACGCCCCCGCCGGGTCGCACTACGCCCAGAAGAACTACTGCGACCTGGCGGGTGTGTGGGTCGACCCGGACACGGGCGACTGGTACGGCCTGGTCCACAACGAGTTCACCCCGCAGCCCTTCGGGGACGGCCTGCACTACGACGCGATCGACTACGCCGTCTCCAGGGACCGGGGCAGGACGTGGACGATCGAGAACCACGTCCTCACCTCCCCGTACAGCACGAAGCGCGGCGACACGGCGGCCTTCCCGCAGCAGACGTTCGACTACGGCGACGGTGACCCGCGCCTGTTCGTGGACACCGCCTCCGGCTACTTCTACGTCTTCTACGGTTCCCGGATCGTGGACAAGGGCGGCAGCTGGAAGGCCTTCCACGCGCACGTGGCCCGGGCCCCCATCGCCGCGAAGATGGCGCCGGACTCCTGGCGGAAGTGGTACGACGGCGCCTGGTCGCAGCCCGGGGTGGGCGGCCGGGAGAGCAACATGGTGCCTGCCGACACCGCGCACCCCACGGGCTACACCCCCGCCGCCGAGGAGTACGACCCGGCGAACAGCGGGACGGCGAGCCGGCAGGTGGCGGCGGGCACGATGCCCCCGACCTCGCCCCTGTTCGTCATGGACATCACCTACGACGCCTACCTGGGGCTGTACATCGGCGAACCCCAGGGCGTGGACCAGAGCGGCAAGGCACCGCAGCAGTTCTACGCCACCGACGACCTGGCCACGCAGAAGTGGCGGCTGATCGGCGACACCGGCACGCACACCAACGCGTCCTGGTACCGCTGGTTCCTGGACACGGCGAACAGGACCAGTTCGGGCGTCGTCGGCAGGTCGTTCCGCTCCTACTGCTCCTTCGGCTGCTCGGACGACTCCTCCGGCGAGTACGTCGACGTCACCATCGGCTCCTCGGCGCCCGCCCGGCCTCTCGACCCCAGCCGCACCTACCGCGTCTCCAGCGGCGGCAACCGGGTCCTCGCCCAGGTCCGCGGCGCCTCCGCCACGACCTCCCAGGCGCACCCGGACGGCTCGGCCCTGCAGTCGTGGATCTTCACCGGCAACGGTGACGGCTCCTACCGCGTCACCAACGCGGCCACCGGCGGCCTGCTCGGCGTGGACTCCTCCACCACCGCCCAGCGCGCCTGGGGTACCCGGCCCACCGTCACCGCGGCGGGGCCCGGCGGCGCCACCGTGGGCCAGCAGTGGTGGGTGATCCCGGCCACCTCGGCGGGCGGCACACCCGACGGCACGTACCGGCTGGTCAACCGCTACAGCGGCCTGGTGATCGGCCTGTCCGGCGACTCCGCTCGGGCCGCCGAGACCACACCGGCCCGGTTCTGGAACGCCACCGGCGCCGGGCCGGTCGGCGGCACGCGCACCGCGGCCGAGCAGACGCTGACGCTCACGCCCACCGGCGCGGCGCCCGTGCTCGACGGCACCCACGCCCTCACCAACGCGGGCCGGGCCCTGGAGGTTCCCGGTCGCACCACCGCCGCCGGGGCGCGGCTCACCGCCGGGACGGCGAACGGCGGCGCCCACCAGAGGTGGCGGTTCGCGCGGCAGGACGACGGCTCGTACGAGATCGTCAACACCGCCTCGGGACTGTGCGCGGACGTCGACGGCGGTTCCACCGCGGCCGGCGCCCAGGTGATCCAGTGGCCGTGCACCGGCGGCGAGAACCAGCACTGGACGCTCAGGCGCCTGACGAACGGAGCGTTCACCGTGACCTCGGTGCACAGCGGACTGCTCCTGACCGCCGCGTCGGCGGACCGGGGCGCCGCCGTGACCCAGCGCCCCGGCACCGGCTCGCCGCCCCAGCGGTGGCGGATCAGCTGACACCGCGGGCCGGGGCGTCCCCCGCCCCGGCCACCGGCGTGTTTACTCCCCGGCGCCCGGGTCACTCATCCGTACTACGGCAAGGGAGCGGCGGGAAAGCGGCAGGGAGCAGACATGATTCGTTCGGCGGACCTCCGTGAGTGGCGCAACCGCGACGTGGTCGACCAGGAGGGCCACAAGATCGGCGCGCTGGAGGCGGTCTACGTGGACACCGGCACCGACGAGCCGTCCATGGTGACCGTCCGCGCGGGGCTGCCCACCCGGCAGCGCCTGCTGTTCGTACCGGTCGACGGCGCGGTCGTGGGGCCCGACTACCTCAAGGTCGCCCAGCCCAAGGGTCTGGTCAAGAAGGCGCCCTCCATCGGCACGGACGACGTCCTGCCCGCCGAGCAGGAGGCCGCTGTCTTCCAGCACTACGACCTGCCCTACGTTCCCGGCGCCGGCGGGGAGCGGCGCCTCGCACGCCGCTGACCGTCCGGACCGGCGCCCCGCGTCCGAGGAGGAGCAGATGGCCATCGACACCGTCGAGCGGTTCCTGGCCGCCCTCGACCCGCACCACCGCGAACACGTCCAGGGCCTGCCGCGCGCGGAGCAGGAGAGCCTGGCCGCCACCTGGGAGGACGAGCTGCGGCAGGACACCGACCTCGACACCCTCAGCGAACTCTCGCCCGCCGCCGCCGAGAGCGAGGCGGCGGCACGGGTCGCGCGCAGGGTCCTCGACCGGCCGTACCGGTGAGGGCAGGCGCACGCCCTCGCCCCGCGGGGGGCCTAGGGCGTGTTTCGAAAGTCCCTCCCCCAGCCTTCGGCCGGGAGGTGCCCCCAGCCCCGTGACGCCTGGCACGCGCACTCGCCCTCCGGACGGACGGCGCTGCTTTCGAAACACGCCCTAGAGTGCCACCATGCCGAAATCCCGCAAGGTACGTGAAGAGGACGCCTGGGAGGGTGTCGTGGTGGACAGGACCCGACGGGCGACCGACGGCTCCGGCCTCTACCACTACGTCGAGGTCCGCCTGTCGGCGGGCGGCACCGGGAAGTTCCGCGTCGACAAGGCACTGTGGGAGTCGGTCGGCCCCGGCGACCGCCTGGTGAAGGCGGCGGGCGCCGCCGCCCCGGTCAAGGCCTGAGCGGGGC
>NZ_JBHJUW010000007.1:9519-120730 GCF_042268205.1 Streptomyces sp. NPDC056160 | reverse complement strand
CCATCGACCGGACCACCTACAAGGCCACCATCAGCATCAACATGCTCACAACCGACCCTTGACACGGCCCAGACCGCCCTAACTGAACGGCGTTGCCACTAGAACCCAAGAGAAGTGGCCGGCCCCTCGCACATGACCGTGGTCTCAGCCCCGCTGCCGCGACGGCCGGCGCAGTACCGGGCGCAGACCGGTCACGCGGGACCGCAGGGCCGCCCACCGGGCAGAGAAGGCCCAGGTCAGCCGGGCGGCCGAGCGGGGCGCGAGCGCGGCCCGCAACCGGGCGCCCCGCGACGCGGTGCCACGCAGTCCCGCGACGACCCGGCGGACGTCCTCGGCGAGCCCCGGCATCGGCCGTGGGCTCGGGGCGTAGAGCACCTGCTCCAGGGCGTCGGCCAGCCGGTGTGCCGAGGCCGCGGCCGGCGGGTCGAGCCGGCCGAGCCGGACGATCCGCGCCGCCGTCTTGCGGGGCGTCTGCGACTCGTCCGGGAAGATCCCGAAGTCCCAGGCGGTGTCGGTCATTTCCTGCCAGACGGCGAGCCGGTGGGCCGGTGCGCCGGCCTCCCCGCGCCCGTGCGCACCGAGCCGGACCGCTCTCCTGCGTGTGCGCCACAGCAAGGGCGAGAGCAGGAGGACGACGACGACCAGCCCGCCCAGCGCCCACCCCGCGACCGCGTACCACTTCGGACCGTCGCCGCCGGTGGGCAGCGCGGCCTGCGCGGACGGGCTCGGGCATTCCTGCAGCTTCTTCATCTGCGGCGTGCAGTCGGTGGTCGTCGACGGCGCGGCCGAGGGCTGTGAGCTGGCCTGCGGGGACGGCACCGCCGGGTTCGGCAGCGTCGTGTCCGCGGGGTCCGACTCGGTGTACTGCGGGACCGTGCCGCGCGTCGGCGTCGGCTCGAAGCGGGTCCAGCCGACGCCCTCGAAGTACAGCTCGGGCCAGGCGTGCGCGTCCTTCAGGCCCACCTCGACGGTGCCGTCGCCCCGGGGGGTGCCGGGTGCGAAGCCCACCGCCACCCGGGCGGGAATGCCGAGCGTGCGGGCCATCGCCGCCATCGCGAAGGAGAAGTGGACGCAGAAGCCCCGCTTGTCCTTCAGGAAGCGCGAGATCGCCTCGGAGCCGGTGCCCGCCTCGACCTGGGTGTCGTACTGGAAACCCCCGTCGAACGCGAACCAGTCCTGGAGTTTCACCGCCTGCTCGTAGTGGTTCGCCGCGCCCTCGGTGACCGCGCGCGCGGTGTTCGCCACCAGGCCGGGCAGCGTCTTGGGCACTTTGGTGTACTCGCGCTTCACGACCGCCGGAGGCTCTCCGGCGGTGGCGAGCTGCTCCGCGGAGGGCTGCACCTCCAGGCTCTTGACCTGGTAGGTCAGGCCACGCGTGTTCTGCCCGTGGTCGCCGACCAGGGTCATGCCCACGGGTTCGTAGCGCCAGCTGCCGTCGATCCGCACACCACTCGGCGGGTACGGCATCGGCAGCCAGTCCTGGGCGTACCAGTCTGCCGCTGCGATCGACGTGGTGATCTCCGTGCGCCGCACGGCGCCGTCCAGTCCGGACGGGGCGGGGAACGGGTCTGGCACGCCGACGATGTGCCGCTGGGAGGGCTTCCACGTGGTGCCGTCGAAGTCGTCCAGGGACACGATGCGCAGATACAGGTCGGAGGCGTTCGCGGAGTTGGTGCGCAGGGTCAAAACCGTGCGGTCCTCGTCGACGTTCAGGCTGTCGCGCAGCGACACCAGCGGGTTGACCGCGGAGATCGTGCCGCCCCCGATGCCCGAGCCGGCCCCGGCCCCGGCCGCGTCCAGCAGCCCGCCGCGCATGCCGGGCAGGGCCAGCGGAACCACCAGGGCGACGCCCAGCGCCACCGCGCCGATCCGGCGCCCGGTGCGGATCGGCGCCAGCGCGGTGCCCGGCTCCCCGGCACCCGCGCGCGAGGCGCCGCTGAACACCCGGCCCCACTGCGAGAGCCGGTCCCGGCCCTCGACCAGCAGCAGCATCAGGTAGCCGGCGGCGGCGAGGAGGAACCACAGCCAGGCCGAGCCCCCGTCGGACAGTCCCGCGGCCACGGAGTACAGCGCGAGCAGCGGCAGCCCCGCGGGGGCCGCGCTGCGCAGGGTCACCGCGAGGGTGTCCACGATCAGCCCGATCACCAGGACACCGCCGATGAGCATCAGCCGGATGCCGTCGGACAGCGGTGCCGGGATCGCGTACCGTCCGACGTCCTGGCCACCCTGACGCAGCAGGTCGACCAGGTGCCGGATGGCGGCCGGGCCGGGGAGCAGCCCGGCGAGGGCCTGGGCCCGTGCGAAGACCAGGGTCAGCAGCAGCAGGGTGACCAGGGCCTGCGCCGCCACGGTGAGCGGCCGCGCCAGCGGCACCCGCCGGGCGGCCACGCCGACGCCGCACTGCACCACGAGCATCAGCGCCACCTGCACGATCCAGGTGGCGGGGGAGACCAGCGGCAGCAACGCGCACGCCGCCATCAGCGTGGCCGCCGCGGCGCACAGCGCCAATCGTGTCCGTCCGCTCATCCCCGCGCCTTCCCCCGGCCCACCGGGCCCGTCACACCACTCGTGCCCCCGCTCCGCTCCACCCGTCCCGGCCCCCGCCCCGCGCACCGTCCGGCACTCCGCCCGCACCGCCCGCGCCCCGCGCACTCGCCGTCACCTGCCGGGCCCCCGCCGCGCCGGTCCCCGGGACCGCCGAACCCGTGCCGGCAAGGAGCGGCCGGGGGCCTCTCGACACGGTCCCGGCGACTGCCCTGCCGCCCGCGGTCCCCGGCATCCGGCCGCGCCTTCCGGAACCGGACCGCTCGGCCGGCCGTCTCGACCGGAACCGCTCGGCCGGCCGTCTCGACCGGAACCGCTCGGCCGAACGCCGTGATCGGTAGCGCTCCGCCGGATGCCGCGATCCGAACCGCTTGGCCGGCTGCCCCGCTCATACGGAGGGCCCTCCCCCCGCGCCCGCCGCGCCGGCCTTGCCCGGGCCCCCCGTACCGCTCGCTCCCGGGTCCGGCGCGGACGTCGTCGCGAAGCCGGCCCGGCCCGGCGCGCCGACGCCCGTGCGTGCCTGGTCCGCGTGGCGCCAGGTCTCTTCCAGCGAGGCGCCCCGCGGCACGCCCACGGCGGCCCAGCCCGCGTCCCGCAGCATCCGCAGCCGTTCCTCGGCGCGGTCGGCGGGGCCGCCGGGCGCGTCGGCTGCTTCCCGGTTCCACGCCTCGCTGTCCAGCACGAAGGCGGCCGCACCCCCGCTGCGCTGCCGCATCTTGGCGACCATCGTGGCCTGCGCCTCGTCGAGGTCGCCGAGGAAGGCCACCAGCAGTCCCTCGTTGCCACCGCGCAGCACGTCGTACGCGCGCGACAGCCCCGCCCCCTGCGAGTGGTCGATCACGGCGAGCGTGTCCATGAGCAGCCCGGCCGCGTCCGCCGACTCCTGGCCGGAGCCAGCGAACCCGTCGGAGCCCTCGCCCGGCACACAGCTGCCGGTGTCCGTCAGCAGCCGTACCGAGAAGCCGCGCTCCAGCATGTGCACGAGCACGGAGGCGGCCCCGGACACGGCCCACTCGAAGGCCGAGTCGGGGCCCGCGCCCCGGTAGGCGAGCGCGCGGGTGTCCAGGAGCACCGTGCAGCGGGCCCGCTGCGGCTGCTCCTCGCGGCGCACCATCAGCTCGCCGTAGCGCGCGGTGGAACGCCAGTGCACGCGGCGCAGGTCGTCGCCGTGGCGGTACCCGCGCGGGATCACGTCGTCCTCGCCGGCCAGAGCCAGGGAACGATGCCGTCCGTCGCCGTACCCCTTGGCCTCGCCGCCCAGCCGGACCGGCGGCAGCGGCTCCACGCGCGGGACGACCGTGAGGGTGTCGTACGTCGAGAAGGAGCGGGTCAGTTCGCACATCCCGAACGGGTCGGTCAGCCGCAGTTGCAGCGGCCCCAGCGGATAGCGCCCCCGCAGGTCGGAGCGGACCCGGTAGGACACCTCGCGGCGGCCGCCCGGCTCCACGCGGTCGAGCACGAAGCGGGGGCGCGGCCCGAGGACGTAGGGCACCCGGTCCTGGAGCATCAGCAGGCCCGTGGGCAGGCGGGAGACGTTGTCCATCCGCAGGTGCACGCGGGCCTCGGAGCCCGCGGGCACGCGCGCGGGGGAGAGGCGGCGGCTGCCCGTGACCCGGTGGCGCGTGCGGTGGAGGACGGCCGCGCAGACCAGGGGCAGCACCGCCAGCAGCAGCCCGACCCGGAGCAGTTCGGCCTGTCCCAGGATGTACGCGCAGACGGCCGCCGCCACTCCGGCGGCCAGGAAGGAGCGCCCGCGGGTGGTGAGCCCCGTCAGCGCGGTGCGCACGCCGCCGCGTCCGCCGTGTTCGTCCTCCGCGCGGGTGGCCCCCGCGTCCGTCATCACAGCCTCCGCGGCTGCTGCCGGCCGAACTCCGGCGTGGTGTTGCCCATGCCGAGGCCGCCGCCCGCCTGGGCCGCCGCCGGTACCGGCGTGTGCTGCAGGATCTCCTCGACGACCTGCTCGGCCGTCCGCCGGTTGAGCTGCGCCTGCGCGGTGGGCAGCAGACGGTGGGCCAGGACCGCGACGGCGAGCGCCTGCACGTCGTCCGGCAGCGCGTACTCCCGCCCGCTCAGGGCGGCGGCGGCCTTCGCCGCGCGCAGCAGGTGCAGCGTCGCGCGCGGGGAGGCACCGAGTCTGAGGTCGGGGTGGGTCCGGGTGGCGGCGACCAGGTCGACCGCGTACCGCTGCACCGCCTTGGCGACGTGCACCGAACGGACCGCCTCGACGAGCTTCACGACGTCGTGCGCGTGCGCCACCGGCTGGAGGTCCTCCAGCGGGCTGACCCCGCCGTGCACGTCCAGCATCTGCAACTCGGCCTCCGGGCTGGGGTAGCCGATGGACACCCGGGCCATGAAGCGGTCGCGCTGGGCCTCGGGCAGCGGGTAGGTGCCCTCCATCTCGACCGGGTTCTGCGTGGCCACCACCATGAAGGGGCTGGGCAGTTCGTAGGTCTGCCCGTCGATGGTGACCTGGCGCTCCTCCATGGACTCAAGGAGCGCCGACTGGGTCTTCGGCGAGGCGCGGTTGATCTCGTCGCCGATCACGATCTGCGCGAAGATGGCGCCCGGCTTGAACTCGAAGTCCCGGCGCTGCTGGTCCCAGATGGACACACCGGTGATGTCCGAGGGCAGCAGGTCGGGGGTGAACTGGATCCGCCGCACCGAGCAGTCGATGGACCGCGCCAGCGCCTTGGCGAGCATCGTCTTGCCCACTCCGGGGACGTCCTCGATCAGAAGGTGCCCCTCGGCGAGCAGCACGGTCAGCGAGAGCCGTACGACCTCGGGCTTGCCCTCGATCACTCCCTCCACCGAACTGCGGACCCGCTCCACAGTGGCGGTCAGGTCTTCCCCCACGCTCGATCTCACTCGCGCGGGGGCGCCCCCATGGCTCGCTCGCTCGTCAAAGGTCGTCACCCGGCCCTCCTCGGCCCTTCCCCGCGCCCGTCGCCGAGCGGGGGATTCCCCAACTTTCCGGGCCGGCCTCCCGCTGCGCGGACCGGGCCCACCCCGAACACGGACACCGCGCCGGAACGGTTCCGTGCGATGTCACACCCCGCATTCTTGCCGCCGTTACCGATTCGTGTCACTCGCCTGTGGACAACTGGCCGCGAGATTCGGGTTCTACGACTTTTCGCCGGGGACGACCAAGGGCCCGCCCGGGGCCGCGCCGGAGTGCCGGCGACCGGCCCTGTGCAGGTGGCGGCGGTGCCGGGGAGCCGGACCGCGGGCGGGCACGGAGGTCACACGGGGTCGATCTCGCGCAGCCGGCCCGTCCTGACGTCGAACACGAATCCGCGTACGTCGTCGGTGTGCAGCAGGAACGGCGAGGTGCGCACGCGCTGCATCGACTGCCGTACGTCCTGGTCGGCGTCCTTGAAGGCCTCCACGGCCCAGGACGGACGCTGCCCGACCTCCATCTCCAGGTCGTGCCGGAACTCCTCGGTGATGGTCTGCATGCCGCAACCCGTGTGGTGGATGAGCACCACGCTGCGCGTGCCGAGGGCGCGCTGGCTGATGGCCAGTGAGCGGATCACGTCGTCGGTGACCACGCCGCCCGCGTTGCGCAGGGTGTGACAGTCGCCGAGCCGCAGGCCGAGCGCGGCGTGCAGGTCGAGGCGGGCGTCCATGCAGGCCACGACCGCGACCTGGAGCACGGGCCGGGCGTCCATGCCGGGGTCGGTGAACGCGTCGGCGTAGGTCCCGTTGGCCGCGACGAGGCGGTCGATGACGGAGCGGTCCGTGGCGGCGTCCTCGGAGTTGGCGGGAACTGATGCGGAAGTCGTCATACTCATGACGTTACTGGGCGTGCGCGCTCCGGTCGCGTCATGGGAGGGGACAAAGAACACCACAGTGGCGTCGTGTGAGCGACTCCACACACAGCGCGAGCCACGTCCGTGCGGGTGAATCCTCCCGCAAGCCCGTGTCCCCGCACTCCGGCGGGCGACGCGCAGGCCGGTTGATTGACCGGGCGACAGGGTGGACTAAAGTGACGCGAAGCGGGAGGCGTGGCGCTCCCTGCTGTACTGCATTCCCGGAGACCTCGCACACACCCGACGGTCTCCCCACGTGCGCGGCGCGTACGTACGGCTCGGCTCCCTCCCGCTCCCGGTCGGCTGACGCTTCCGGCGCCGGCAGGGCACCGTCGTCTCGCGAGCGGTCGGGGACCCGGCGGTGCGTGCGGGGCGTGCCGGACCTGAGAGGGCCCCTTGAGCGACAGCCGACACGTACCCGTGATGCTCCAGCGGTGCCTGGACCTCCTGGCACCCGCCCTGGAGCGGCCGGGAGCGGTGGTCGTCGACTGCACCCTCGGCCTCGGCGGACACAGCGAGGCGCTGCTCACCCGCTTCCCCGAGGCCCGTCTCGTCGCCCTCGACCGCGACAAGGAGGCGCTGCGCCTGTCCGGTGAACGCCTCGCCCCCTTCGGCGAGCGGGCCACCCTGGTGCACGCCGTCTACGACGAACTGCCCGACGTCCTCGCCCGGCTCCGCCTGCCGCGCGTGCAGGGCGTCCTTTTCGACCTCGGTGTCTCCTCGATGCAGCTCGACGAGGCCGACCGCGGTTTCGCCTACGCCCAGGACGCGCCCCTGGACATGCGCATGGACCAGTCCACCGGGATCAGTGCCGCCGAGGTCCTCAACACCTACCCGGCCGGTGAACTCGTCCGCATCCTGCGGGCCTACGGCGAGGAGAAGCAGGCCAAGCGGATCGTGGCCGCCGTGGTGCGCGAGCGCGAGAAGGAGCCGTTCGCCAACAGCGCCCGCCTGGTGGAGCTGATCCGCGACGCCCTGCCGCAGGCCGCCAAGCGCACCGGCGGCAACCCGGCCAAACGCACCTTCCAGGCGCTGCGCATCGAGGTCAACGGCGAACTCTCCGTCCTGGAGCGGGCGGTCCCGGCCGCGGTGAAGGCCCTCGACGTCGGCGGACGGATCGCCGTACTGTCGTACCAGTCGCTCGAAGACCGCCTGGTCAAGCAGGTCTTCGCGGCCGGCGCGGCCACGACGGCACCCCCCGGCCTGCCGGTCGTACCCGAGCGCTACCAGCCCCGGCTCAAGCTGCTCACGCGCGGTGCCGAACTTCCCAGCGAGGAAGAGATCGCCGCGAACCGGCGGGCGGCACCGGCCCGGCTGCGCGGGGCCGAGCGCATCAGGGAGGACGCCGAGTGAGCCAGGGGGACCAGTGAGCAGCAAACCCGAGCCGAGGGGCCGTGCCGCCCGGCTGACGCGGCTCCTGCCGGTGAAGGGGCAGCAGGCGGCCCGCGCCCCCTTCGTCCTGCTCGTCGTGCTGCTCCTGGGCGGCGGCCTCATCGGGCTGCTGGTGCTGAACTCGGCGCTCAGCGAGGGCGCGTTCCAGATGGACGACCTGAAGAAGGACACCAAGAAGCTCACCGACGAGGAGCAGGGCCTCCAGCGGGACATCGACTCCTACTCCGCCCCGGACGCCCTCCAGCGCCGCGCCCTCCAACTGGGCATGGTGCCCGGCGGCGACCCGGCCTTCCTGAACCCGGACGGCACCGTCAAGGGCGTCCCCTCGGCCGCCGAGCAGGCCTTCGTGCAGGACCTTCCCGTGTCCGTACGGCCGCCCGAGACCCTGACGGCGACCGACCCCGACCTGCCCGCGTCCGCCGCCGGCGCCGCCACCCCGGCCCCGGGGCAGACCGGCCCCGCGCAGACCCTGCCCCTCACGGGCCCCGCCGGCGCGGCCACCGACGCCCCCGCGGGCGACCCGGCCGCCATGACCGCCCCCCAGCCCGCGACGACCCCGACCCCCGGCAGGTGACGGAAGTGTCCGACAGGGAACCGCCGCGCCGCCGCGTGCCCGGACCCGCCAGGCCCGCCCGCCCCGGCGGCGGCCGGCCCCGCCCCGGTCCCGGCGCCCGTCCGGCCCGCCGCCCCAGCTCCACCTGGCGGCCCCCGCCGGTGCGCGTCCTGCGCCTGGGCAGCCCGCGCCCCAGGCTGCGCATGGTCGCCCTCGCGCTGACCGTGGTGATGCTCGTCTTCGTGGTGCGGCTGCTCCAGGTGCAGGCCGTCGACGCGAGCGCCTACGCCGCCAAGGCCGACGCGAACCGCTACGTGGTCCACACGATCGCCGCAGAGCGCGGCGACATCACCGACCGCAACGGCGTGGCCCTCGCCAGCAGCGTGGACGCCGAGGACATCACGGCCGATCCGACCCTGTTCACCCGCGAGGCCCTGAAGGTCGGCGACGGCCCCGAACAGGCCGCCGCGCTGCTCGCCCCGATCCTCAACCAGGACCAGGCCGGTCTCGCGAAGAAGCTGCGGACGCCGAACACGCGGTACGTGCTGCTGGCCCGACGTCAGACCCCGCAGGTGTGGACCCAGATCAAGGACCTGAAGGCCGCGCTCGCCAAGAAGGCGCAGACGGACAAGTCGACCGTCAACGTCCTCGCCGGAGTGCTCTCCCAGACCAGCACCCAGCGCGTGTACCCGGGCGGCGACCTCGCCGCCGCGCTCCTCGGCTGGGTCGACGCCGAGGGCAAGGGCGGCGGCGGCATCGAGCGGCAGCTGGACAAGCAGCTGTCCGGCAAGCCCGGCAAGATCCGCTACACCCAGTCCGGCGGCCGGGAAGTGCCCACCGCGGGCTCCAGCGGGACGCCGGCCGTGCCGGGCACCGACGTCGAGCTGACCATCGACCGCGACATCCAGTGGGCCGCGCAGAACGCCATCACCGAGCAGGTGCGCAAGTCCCAGGCGGACCGCGGCTACGTGATCGTGCAGGACACCCGGACCGGCCAGATCCTCGCCATGGCGAACTCCCCGGGCTTCGACCCGGGCGACCTGGCCCACGCCGACCCGGCCGCGCTCGGCAACGCCGCCGTCCAGGACGCCTTCGAGCCCGGCTCCACCGCCAAGGTCATGTCGATGGCCGCCGTGCTGGAGAAGCACGCGGCCACACCGCTCACGCACGTCGTCGTGCCCAACCGGCTGCACCGCGGCGACCGGCTCTTCCAGGACGACGTCGACCACGACACCTGGTACCTCACGCTCAACGGCGTGCTCGCCAAGTCCAGCAACATCGGCACCATCCTGGCCACCGGCCGGCTCGGCCCGACGCAGCCGGAGGCCAACAAGGTCCTCTACTCCTACCTGCGCAAGTTCGGCATCGGCAGCTACACCGGCACCGGTCTCCCCGGCGAGACGAAGGGCATCCTGGCGCCGCCCGGGAAGTGGTCCACTTCGCAGCAGTACACGATCCCGTTCGGCCAGGGCTTCTCCATCAACGCGCTGCAGGCGGCGTCCATCTACTCGACGATCGCCAACGGCGGGGTCCGGATCCAGCCGTCCCTGGTGCGCGGCACCAAGGGCCCCGACGGCCGTTTCAGCCCCGCCGCCGAGCCCGGCAAGCGCCGGGTCGTGAGCGCGCAGACGGCGAAGGAACTGGCACAGATGCTGGAGTCCGTCGTCGACGACGAGCAGGGCACCGGTCTGAAGGCGCGCATCCCCGGCTACCGCGTCGCCGGCAAGACGGGTACGGCCAACCGTGTGGATCCGGCCACCGGCAGATACCGCGGCTACACATCGTCCTTCGCCGGGTTCGCGCCCGCCGACAACCCCCGCGTCACCGTCTACTGCGCGATCCAGAACGCCACCAAGGGCAGCTACTACGGCGGCCAGATCTGCGGTCCGATCTACAAGCAGGTCATGGCGTTCGCGCTGAAGACGCTGCAGGTGCCGCCGACCGGTGCGCAGGCCGCCAACCTGCCCGTCGACTTCAAGCCCTGACCCCGAGCGCCCTCACGGCCCCGACCGGCACCGCAGCACCCGCCGGAGCCCGTACCACCGGAACAGAACCACCAGGAACCAGCCCGTGACAACGATCACCCCGGAACCCGGGAACCGCCCGGAGCCCGCGCCCTCGCTTCGCCCGCAGCCGGGTACGCCCGGTACGCTCACCGCCGTGCCACACCCTGATCAGTCCCAAACCACCCAGAAGGGCGCTTCCGTGACATATCCGGGGCCGCCGCGGCCGGTCCAGGTCTTTGCCGTCACCCTCGCGGAGCTGGCCGGTCAGCTGGGTACCGCGCAGCCGGACAGCACCGCCGAGGTCACGGGCATCACCCACGACTCGCGCGCCGTGCGCCCCGGCGACCTGTACGCCGCCCTGCCCGGAGCCCGCGCGCACGGCGCCGACTTCGTCACCCAGGCGGCGAGCCTGGGCGCCGTCGCCGTGCTCACCGACCCGGCTGGCGCCGAGCGCGCCGCCGCGACCGGGCTGCCGGTCCTGGCCGTCGAGGACCCGCGCGCGCGGATGGGCGAGCTGGCCGCCACGATCTACGGCCGGCCCGGCCGCGACCTGCTCCAGATCGGCATCACCGGCACCTCCGGCAAGACCACCACCGCCTACCTCGTCGAGGGCGGCCTGAAGACCGCGAAGTCCACCGGGCTGATCGGCACGGTGGAGATGCGCATCGGCGAGGAGCGCATCAAGTCCGAGCGGACCACCCCCGAGGCCACGGACCTCCAGGCCCTGTTCGCCGTCATGCGCGAGCGCGGTGTCGAGGCGGTCGCCATGGAGGTCTCCAGCCACGCCCTGGTGCTCGGCCGGGTCGACGGCTGCGTCTTCGACATCGCCGTCTTCACCAACCTCAGCCCGGAGCACATGGAGTTCCACTCCGGCATGGAGGACTACTTCCAGGCCAAGGCGCAGCTCTTCACGCCCGCCCGCAGCAGGCTCGGAGTGGTCAACCACGACGACGAGTACGGCCGCAGGCTCGTGCGGGAGGCCACCGTCCCGGTCGTCACCTTCTCCGCCGAGGGCCACCCGGACGCCGACTGGCGCGCCGAGGACGTCCAGGTCGGACCGATGGACTCCACGTTCACCGTGATCGGCCCCGAGGGCCGGCGGATCGCCGCCAGGTCCCCGATCGCGGGCCCGTTCAACGTCGCCAACACCCTCGCCGCCATCGTCGCGCTGGCCGCCGCGGGCCTCGACGCGCAGAGCGCCGCCGACGGCATCGCCGCCGTCCCGGGCGTGCCGGGCCGTCTGGAGCGCGTCGACGCCGGACAGCCCTACCTCGCGGTCGTCGACTACGCGCACAAGACGGACGCCGTCGAGTCGGTCCTCAAGGCCCTGCGCAAGGTCACCAAGGGGCACCTGCACGTGGTGCTCGGCTGCGGGGGCGACCGGGACACGACCAAGCGCGCCCCGATGGGCGCCGCCGCGGCCCGGCTCGCCGACACCGCCGTACTGACCTCCGACAACCCGCGTTCCGAGGACCCCCTGGCGATCCTCGCCACCATGCTCCAGGGCGCCGCCGCGGTGCCCGCGCACGAGCGCGGCGAGGTGCTCCTGTTCGAGGACCGGGCCGCCGCGATCTCGGCCGCCGTCGGCCGCGCGCGGCCCGGGGACACGGTCCTGATCGCGGGCAAGGGCCACGAGCAGGGCCAGGACATCGCGGGCGTGATCCGCCCCTTCGACGATCGTGAGGTCCTGCGCGAAGCAATCCGGAACACCCAGGGGTGAACGCCCGGGACAGCCAGGGATGAACGCCCGTAAGACCCAGGGACGACCGTCCGAACGGCCCGGGGATCGAAAATCCAGAAGACCCAGGGGATGAACTTGTGATCGCCCTCTCCCTCGCCGAGATCGCAGCAGTCGTCGGCGGGCAGACGCACGACATACCGGATCCGTCCGTCCAGGTGACCGGACCCGTCGTCCGGGACTCCCGGGAGGCGGTGCCCGGCAGCCTCTTCGTCGCCTTCGCCGGCGAGCGCGTGGACGGCCACGACTTCGCCGCGGCCGTCGTCGAGGCCGGTTCGGTCGCCGTGCTGGCCGCCCGCCCCGTCGGCGTGCCCGCGATCGTGGTCGAGGACGTCCAGGCCGCCCTCGCCGCCCTCGCCCGCCACGTCGTGACCCGGCTCGGCGCGACCCTCGTCGCCCTGACCGGCTCCGCGGGCAAGACCAGCACCAAGGACCTGATCGCCCAGGTGCTGCGGCGCAAGGCCCCGACCGTGTTCACGCCCGGCTCGCTCAACAACGAGATCGGGCTGCCGCTGACCGCCCTGAGCGCCACCGAGGAGACGAAGTTCCTCGTGCTGGAGATGGGCGCCCGCGGCATCGGCCACATCAGGTACCTCACCGAACTGACCCCGCCGAGGGTGGGCCTCGTGCTCAACGTCGGCAGCGCCCACATCGGCGAGTTCGGCGGCCGGGAGCAGATCGCCCAGGCGAAGGGCGAACTGGTCGAGAGCCTGCCGCCGGCCGCGGAGGGCGGGGTGGCGGTCCTCAACGCCGACGACCCGTTGGTCCGGGCCATGGCCTCCCGTACGAAGGCGAAGGTGCTCCTTTTCGGAGAGTCCGACGAAGCGGACGTACGCGCCGAGAACGTGAGACTCACGGACAGCGGACAGCCTTCCTTCAGCCTTCACACACCCTCCGGTGCATGCGATGTGACCATGCGCCTGTACGGTGAGCACCACGTGTCGAACGCGCTCGCCGCGGCCGCCGTCGCCCATGAGCTGGGCATGTCCGCAACCGAGATCGCCACCGCGCTCTCCGAGGCGGGCTCCCTCTCCCGCTGGCGGATGGAGGTCACCGAGCGCCCGGACGGCGTGACCGTCGTCAACGACGCCTACAACGCCAACCCGGAGTCCATGCGGGCCGCCCTGCGCGCGCTCGCGGCGATGGGCCGGGGGCGGCGGACCTGGGCGGTGCTCGGCAAGATGGCCGAGCTCGGGGACGAGGCGCTCGCCGAGCACGACGCGGTCGGACGGCTCGCCGTCCGGCTCAACGTCAGCAAGCTCGTCGCGGTCGGGGGCAGGGAAGCGTCCTGGCTGCAACTGGGCGCATACAACGAGGGTTCGTGGGGTGAGGAGTCGGTGCACGTGTCCGACGCACAGGCGGCGATCGACCTGTTGCGCAGCGAGTTGCGCCCGGGGGACGTCGTGCTCGTGAAGGCGTCCCGTTCGGTCGGTCTGGAGAGCGTTGCCCAGGCGCTCGTCGAGACCGGTGCCGAGGGTGAGGTCGCAGCCCGATGATGAACCAGATCCTGTTCGCGGGAGTCATCGGCCTCTTCCTGACGCTGGTCGGCACTCCGCTGCTGATCAAGCTGCTGGCCCGCAAGGGCTACGGCCAGTACATCCGCGACGACGGCCCGCGCGAGCACGCCAGCAAGCGCGGGACGCCGACCATGGGCGGCATCGCCTTCATCCTGGCGACGGTCGCCGCCTACTTCCTGTCCAAGGTGATCACGGGCAAGCCGCCGACCTACTCCGGTCTGCTGGTGCTGGGCCTCATGGTCGGCATGGGCATGGTCGGCTTCCTCGACGACTACATCAAGATCGTCAAGCGCCGTTCGCTGGGTCTGCGCGCCAAGGCGAAGATGGCCGGCCAGCTGATCGTCGGCATCGGCTTCGCGGTCCTGTCACTGATGTTCTCCGACAACCGCGGCAACACCCCCGCCTCCACCAAGCTGTCGTTCATCACCGACTTCGGCTGGACGATCGGCCCGGTGCTGTTCGTGATCTGGGCGCTGTTCATGATCCTCGCGATGTCGAACGGCGTGAACCTCACCGACGGCCTGGACGGCCTGGCCACCGGCGCCTCCGTCCTCGTCTTCGGCGCCTACACCTTCATCGGCGTCTGGCAGTTCCAGGAGTCGTGCGCCAACGCGATGACCCTGACCAACCCCAACGCCTGTTACGAGGTGCGCGATCCGCTCGACCTCGCGGTCGTCGCCTCCGCGCTGATGGGTGCCTGCCTCGGCTTCCTGTGGTGGAACACCTCACCGGCCAAGATCTTCATGGGCGACACCGGTTCGCTCGCGCTCGGCGGTGTGCTCGCGGGCCTGGCCATCTGCTCGCGCACCGAGCTGCTGATGGCGCTGCTGGGCGGCCTGTTCGTGCTCATCACCATGTCGGTGGTCATCCAGGTCGGCTCCTTCCGGCTCACCGGGAAGCGCGTCTTCCGGATGGCGCCACTCCAGCACCACTTCGAACTCAAGGGCTGGTCCGAAGTGCTCGTCGTGGTCCGATTCTGGATCATCCAGGGCATCTGTGTGATCGTCGGACTCGGCCTCTTCTACGCGGGATGGGCAGCGGACAAGTGACCGACTGGCAGGGGAAGAACGTCACCGTCGCCGGACTCGGCGTCTCCGGGATCCCGGCGGCCAAGGTCCTGCACGGCCTGGGCGCGCGCGTCACCGTCGTCAACGACGGCGACGACGAGCGCGCCCGCGCGCAGGCGGCCGAACTGGAGTCCCTGGGCGTCACCGTGCGCCTCGGCGACGGCGACACCCTGCCCGACGGCACCGAACTGATCGTCACCGCGCCCGGCTGGAAGCCGGACAAGCCGCTGTTCCGGGCGGCCGGGAAGGCCGGCGTCCCGGTCTGGGGGGACGTCGAACTCGCCTGGCGGCTGCGCGGCCTCGACGGCCGGGAACCAGCCCCGTGGCTGGCCGTCACCGGCACCAACGGCAAGACCACCACCGTGCAGATGCTCGCCTCCATCCTCACGGCGGCGGGCCTGCGCACGGCGGCGGTCGGCAACATCGGGGTCTCCCTGCTGGACGCCGTCCTCGGCGAGGAGCGCTACGACGTCCTCGCCGTCGAGCTGTCCAGCTACCAGTTGCACTGGGCGCCCTCGCTGCGTGCCCACTCCGCGGCCGTCCTCAACCTCGCCCCGGACCACCTCGACTGGCACGGCTCCATGGAGGCCTACGCCGCCGACAAGGGCCGTATCTACGAGGGCAACCGCGTCGCCTGCGTCTACAACGTCGCCGACCCGGCCACCGAGGACCTGGTGCGCGCGGCCGACGTCGAAGAGGGCTGCCGCGCCGTCGGCTTCACGCTCGGCACGCCCGGCCCCTCCCAACTCGGCGTCGTGGAGGGCATCCTGGTCGACCGCGCCTTCGTCGAGAACCGGCACAAGAACGCCCAGGAGCTGGCGGAGGTCTCCGACGTCCGCCCGCCCGCCCCGCACAACATCGCCAACGCCCTTGCCGCGGCGGCCCTCGCGCGTGCCTACGGCGTGCCCGCGACGGCCGTGCGGGACGGACTTCGGGCCTTCACCCCGGACGCCCACCGCATCGCGCACGTGGCCGACGTCGACGGCGTCGCCTACGTGGACGACTCCAAGGCCACCAACACCCACGCGGCCGAGGCCTCGTTGGGGGCATATGAGTCGATCGTATGGATTGCGGGCGGCCTGGCGAAGGGCGCCGAGTTCGACGAGCTGGTCGCGCGTTCGGCGAAGCGGATGCGCGGTGCCGTCCTCATCGGCGCCGATCGCGCGCTGATCCGTGACGCCCTGACGCGACACGCGCCCCAGGTCCCCGTCGTCGACCTCGACCGGACCGACACTGGGGCGATGCTCCAGGCTGTCCAGGAGGCGCGGCGGCTCGCCCGGCCCGGCGACACGGTGCTGCTCGCCCCGGCCTGCGCCTCCATGGACATGTTCGCCAACTACAACCAGCGTGGTGACGCGTTCGCGGAGGCCGTTCGCGAACTCGGCGCCCGCTGACCCCGGCCGCCCCCGCTGCCGGGCGACCTTGGGAGGGACGCGTGGGACCCGCGAACCGAGCCGGACGTAGGGTCTGTCCGGCGGATCATGTCGCAGCTCAGCGACGGTGCGTGTCAGCCCGGGTGAGCGGGGCTCGGTGCGTGCAGCCGCACGGCGGAGGAGGAAGTCCTGGCGGAGCCGCGGCGACCGGCGACAACGCCGCCGGGGGTCCCCCCCTGCTCGAAGAGCTCGGGGCAGGGCGTGGCAGGCCCCGCGGCTGCGGCGTGACCGGCCGGACAGGACCTGGGCGGCCGACGTACGGCGGAGGCGGAGATGCCCGGTAGCCCCGGCGGCCGGGCGGGCCGGCCGCCCGTGCGGCGCACCGCCCAGCGGCCCGCCGCCGCCCGCCCCGGCCGCGACAACGCCGTCCGCACCCTCGTCACCCGCGCCCGCAAGGCGTGGGACCGGCCGCTCACCGCGTACTACCTGATCCTCGGCGGCAGCTCGCTGATCACCGTGCTGGGCCTGGTGATGGTCTACTCGGCCTCCCAGGTCACCGCGTTGCAGATGGCGCTGCCCGGCTCGTACTTCTTCCGCAAGCAACTGCTCGCGGCGGTGATCGGTGCCGGACTCCTGCTCGCCGCTGCGCGCATGCCGGTGAAACTGCACCGGGCGCTGGCCTACCCGATCCTGGCGGGCGCGGTGTTCCTGATGGCGCTGGTGCAGGTGCCGGGGATAGGGATGTCGGTCAACGGCAACCAGAACTGGATCTCCCTGGGCGGCTCCTTCCAGATCCAGCCCAGCGAGATCGGCAAGCTGGCGCTGGTGCTCTGGGCCGCCGACCTGATCGCGCGCAAGCAGGAGAAGCGGCTGCTCACGCAGTGGAAGCACATGCTCGTACCGCTCGTCCCGGTCGGCTTCATGCTGCTCGGGCTCATCATGCTCGGCGGCGACATGGGCACCGCGATCATCCTCACCGCCATCCTGTTCGGCCTGCTGTGGCTGGCGGGCGCGCCCACCCGCCTCTTCGTGGGCGTGCTCTCGGTCGCCGGCCTGATCGGACTGGTCCTCATCAAGACCAGCCCCAACCGCCTGGACCGGTTCGCGTGCGTCGGTTCCGGTGACGTGACCAAGTGCTGGCAGGCCGTGCACGGCATCTACGCCCTGGCCTCCGGCGGATTCTTCGGTTCCGGCCTCGGCGCGAGTGTGGAAAAATGGGGGCAACTCCCTGAGGCCCACACCGACTTCATCTTCGCCGTGACCGGTGAGGAACTGGGCCTGGCGGGAACACTGTCGGTGCTCGCCCTGTTCGCGGCTCTAGGCTATGCGGGCATCCGCGTGGCCGGACGCACGGAGGATCCCTTCGTGAGGTACGCCGCGGGAGGCGTGACCACCTGGATCATCGCGCAGGCGGTGATCAACATCGGTGCGGTGCTCGGCCTGCTGCCGATCGCCGGTGTCCCGCTCCCGCTGTTCTCCTACGGAGGATCCGCCCTGCTGCCGACGATGTTCGCCATCGGGCTGCTGATCGCCTTCGCGCGTGACGAGCCCGCCGCGCGGGCCGCACTTGCCATGCGGCAACCTCGCTTTGGTAGAAAGCGTGCGTCAGGCTCCGCTTCCGGCCGGAGAACCGGCCGGAAGCCCGATCGGGCCTTCGGCCGGATTCCCGGCCGGGAGTCCGCCGGCGGATCCGGCCGTGGCTCGGGCCGGCGATCCGGGGCAGGATCGGGGCAGGGGTCCGGTCAGGGGCCCAGCAGATGGAACACGATGCGACGGCGCGCCTCGGCGGCGCGTTCGTCCGGAGAGCGGTGAATTTCGGTGCATGTCGTACTCGCCGGCGGAGGTACCGCGGGCCACATCGAGCCCGCGCTCGCCCTCGCGGACGCCCTGCGCAGGCAGGACCCGACCGTGGGAATCACGGCCCTGGGCACGGAGCGGGGCCTTGAGACCCGGCTCGTCCCGGAGCGCGGTTACGAGCTGGCGCTGATCCCGGCGGTCCCGCTGCCGCGCAAGCCCACGCCCGAGCTGATCACCGTCCCGGGCCGGCTGCGCGGCACGATCAAGGCCGCGGAGCAGATCCTGGAACGCACCAAGGCCGACGCCGTGGTCGGCTTCGGCGGCTACGTCGCCCTGCCCGGCTACCTCGCCGCCAAGCGGCGCGGTGTGCCCATCGTGATCCACGAGGCCAACGCCCGCCCGGGCCTGGCCAACAAGATCGGCTCGCGCTACGCCGCCCAGGTCGCCGTCTCCACCCCGGACAGCAAGCTGCGCGGCGCCCGCTACATCGGCATCCCGCTGCGCCGGGCGATCGCCACCCTGGACCGGGCCGCCGTGCGTCCCGAGGCCCGCGCGGCGTTCGGGCTCGACCCCAACCTGCCCACGCTGCTGGTCACCGGCGGCTCGCAGGGCGCCCGCCGGCTCAACGAGGTGGTGCAGCAGGTCGCGCCCTGGCTCCAGCAGGCGGGCATCCAGATCCTGCACGCCGTCGGCCCGAAGAACGAACTGCCGCGCGTGCACCAGATGCCGGGTATGCCCCCCTATATCCCGGTAAGTTATCTGGACCGGATGGACCTCGCGTACGCCGCGGCCGACATGATGCTCTGCCGCGCGGGCGCGATGACCGTCGCCGAACTCTCCGCCGTCGGGCTCCCGGCCGCCTACGTCCCGCTGCCCATCGGCAACGGCGAACAGCGCCTGAACGCCCAGCCGGTGGTCAAGGCGGGCGGCGGACTGCTGGTCGACGACGCGGACCTCACCCCGGAGTGGGTGCAGCAGCAGGTCCTGCCCGTGCTCGCCGATCCGCACCGGCTGTACCAGATGTCGCGTGCCGCCGGTGAGTTCGGCCGCCGGGACGCCGACGACCTGCTCGTCGGCATGGTGTACGAGGCCATCGCCTCGCGCCGTTAGGACCATATGAACGAAGGGGCTTGAGAGCGTGGCCGGACGGACGACCGCCGAACGCGGTGAACGCCAGCAGGAGTCGTCCGGCCCGCCCCGGATCCGCCGGCCGCGGCGGCCCCCTCTTCGTACGATCGTCATCCTGGGCCTGGCCGTGGTCCTGCTCGGCGGCGGAACCCTCTGGGTCCTGTACGGCTCGGCGTGGACCCGGGTGGAGCGGGTGTCCGTCTCCGGCACCCGGGCGTTGTCCCCCGCACAGGTGCGCTCGGCCGCGGCCGTCCCGGTGGGCGATCCGCTCATTTCCGTCGACACCGCCGCGATCGCGGCCCGGCTGCGCCGTCAATTGCCCCGAATTGACTCGGTTGACGTCGTTCGTTCATGGCCGCACGGAATCGAGCTGAAAGTGGTCGAGCGGACCGCGGTCATGGTGGAGGAAAAAGGCGGAAAGTTCGTCGAAGTGGACGCCCGGGGTGTCCGGTTCGCCACGGTCGCGCAGGCGCCGAAAGGTGTGCCCGTCCTCGAATTGTCCCTTGCCCGCTCGGCCTCCGCGGCGGCGAGCCTGCGACGCTTCGACGAGGCCCGCCTGGTGCGCGAGGCCGTCACGGTCGCCGGCCGCATCCCGGCCGCGGTCTCCCACCAGACCCGGGCCGTCAAGGTCCGTACCTACGACGACATCTCGCTGGAGTTGAGCGGGGGCCGGACCGTGGTGTGGGGCAGCGGCGAGAGCGGCGCAGAGAAGGCCCGCGCGCTCACCGCGCTGATGAAAGCCTCGCCGGGCGCCCGGCACTTCGACGTCAGCGTCCCCATCGCGCCTGCGTCATCCGGCAGTTGACGGGTATACGTGCAGGCCAGCACCCTGGTTGGGCACCGCTATGCCTGATCACATAGGGTGAAAAGAAAAACGGGAGGTTCGGCGTGTTCGTTGAACGGGCGCCACTTGTCGACTTAGTGTCCTGTTCAGAAGACTTCAAGGAACAGGCACACTGGTAACCCTAAACTTCAGGGTTAGGGTTCGGGTCGGCGTTACGGACCGTCCCATTCGGCATCAGCCGTCGCGGCGCGGACAGCGCGCAACGACGGCGACGTAATTCGAGGCGAGAGGCCTTCGACGTGGCAGCACCGCAGAACTACCTCGCAGTCATCAAGGTCATCGGTGTCGGCGGCGGTGGTGTCAATGCCATCAACCGGATGATCGAAGTCGGTCTCAAGGGCGTCGAGTTCATCGCCATCAACACCGACGCGCAGGCGCTGTTGATGAGCGACGCCGACGTCAAGCTGGACGTCGGCCGCGAACTGACCCGCGGACTCGGCGCCGGCGCCAACCCGGCCGTCGGCCGCAAGGCCGCAGAGGACCACCGCGAAGAGATCGAAGAGGTCCTCAAGGGGGCCGACATGGTCTTCGTGACGGCCGGTGAAGGCGGCGGCACCGGCACCGGCGGCGCGCCGGTCGTGGCCAACATCGCGCGCTCCCTGGGTGCCCTCACCATCGGCGTGGTCACGCGCCCGTTCACCTTCGAGGGACGGCGCCGGGCCAACCAGGCCGAGGACGGCATCGCCGAACTCCGCGAAGAGGTCGACACCCTCATCGTCATCCCCAACGACCGGCTGCTGTCCATCTCGGACCGCCAGGTCAGCGTGCTCGACGCGTTCAAGTCCGCGGACCAGGTGCTGCTGTCCGGTGTGCAGGGCATCACCGACCTGATCACCACCCCCGGTCTGATCAACCTGGACTTCGCCGACGTCAAGTCGGTCATGTCCGAGGCGGGTTCCGCCCTCATGGGCATCGGTTCGGCGCGCGGCGACGACCGCGCGGTGGCCGCCGCCGAGATGGCGATCTCCTCCCCGCTGCTCGAAGCCTCCATCGACGGCGCCCGCGGGGTGCTGCTCTCCATCTCCGGCGGCTCCGACCTCGGTCTGTTCGAGATCAACGAGGCCGCCCAGCTGGTCAGCGAAGCCGCCCACCCCGAGGCCAACATCATCTTCGGCGCGGTCATCGACGACGCCCTCGGCGACGAGGTGCGGGTGACCGTGATCGCGGCCGGCTTCGACGGCGGCCAGCCCCCGGCCCGCCGGGACAACGTCCTCGGTTCGGCGGCCTCGTCCTCGGCGTCCGCCTCGTCCTCCGCCCGCCGCGAGGACTCCGCGCAGGTACGGCAGCCCGAGAACCGCCCGACCTTCGGCTCGCTCGGCAGCGTGAAGCCGAAGGAGGAGCCGGAGCCGGTCGCGCCGGAGCCGCTGAGCGACCTCACTCCGCCGCCGGCCCCGCCCGCGCCGCGGACCTACACCGACAGCGCGGCCGAGGAACTGGACGTGCCGGACTTCCTGAAGTGATAGGACAGCGCGACACCGTGAACGGCGCGCACTTCGCCTTCACCGACCGGTGGGGCGGAGTGAGCGCCGTTCCGTACGAGGAGCTGAACCTGGGCGGCGCGGTCGGCGACGACCCGGCCGCCGTGGGGACCAACCGTGAACTGGCCGCCAAGTCCCTGGGACTGGACCCGGCCCGGGTGGTCTGGATGAACCAGGTGCACGGCGCGGACGTGGCGGTCGTCGACGGACCGTGGGACGCCGCGGCCGGCATCCCCTGCGTCGACGCGCTCGTCACCACCCGGCGGGGTCTCGCCCTCGCCGTCCTCACCGCCGACTGCACGCCGGTGCTGCTCGCCGACCCGAGTGCCGGGATCGTCGCCGCGGCCCATGCGGGGCGGCCCGGGATGGTGGCCGGGGTGGTGCCCGCCGCCGTGCGGGCCATGGTGGAACTCGGCGCCGACCCGGCCCGGATCACCGCCCGTACCGGACCGGCGGTGTGCGGCCGCTGCTACGAAGTGCCCGAGGCGATGCGCGCCGAGGTGGGCGCCATCGAGCCGGCGGCGTACGCCGAGACGAGTTGGGGTACGCCGGCGCTCGACGTGAGCGCCGGGGTGCATGCGCAACTCGAACGCCTGGGCGTGCACGACCGGGAGCAGTCGCCGGTGTGCACACGTGAGTCGCACGACCACTTCTCCTACCGCCGCGACCGCACCACCGGTCGGCTCGCGGGCTATGTCTGGCTGGACTGATGGGGCATGACGGAACGTAAGGACGAACTCGCCGGGAACCTGGCGAGGGTTCAGGAGCGCATCGCCGCCGCGTGCGCCGCCGCGGGACGCCCGCGCGAAGAGGTGACCCTCATCGTGGTCACCAAGACCTACCCGGCGGCGGACGTGCGGATGCTGGCCGACCTCGGGGTGCGGCACGTCGCAGAGAACCGCGACCAGGACGCGGCACCGAAGGCCGCTGAATGTTCGGATTTGCCCTTGAGTTGGCATTTTGTCGGTCAACTTCAGACCAACAAAGTGCGGTCCGTCGTCGGTTACGCGGACGTCGTGCAGTCGGTGGACCGCTCCCGGCTGGTCACGGCGCTCTCCAGGGAGGCCGTGCGCGCGGAGCGTGAACTGGGGTGTCTCATCCAGGTCGCGCTGGACGCCGGGGAGAGCGGCCGGGGCGAGAGAGGCGGCGTGGCCCCGCGCGGGATCGGGGAGTTGGCCGACCGGATCGCGGACGCCGAAGGGCTGCGGCTCGACGGGCTGATGACCGTCGCCCCGCTGACCGGGGAGTACGCCGGACGCCAACAGTCCGCCTTCGAACGGCTCATGGATTTGTCGACCCACCTGCGCCGGACCCATCCGGCTGCCACCATGGTCTCGGCAGGGATGAGCGCGGACCTCGAGCAGGCCGTGGCCGCCGGAGCGACACATGTGCGCGTCGGCACCGCGGTACTCGGAGTCCGCCCCAGGCTCGGGTAACGTCGCCAAGAAGTCGGACCACAGCAGAAAATATGGTCAATACCGCCGAAGAAGGCGCAACGACCTCGTGGATCGCGGGGACTTGGCGGTCGTCAGTCGATCCACCACAGAGCGGAGGACTCAGAGCATGGCCGGCGCGATGCGCAAGATGGCGGTCTACCTCGGCCTCGTGGAGGACGATGGGTACGACGGCCGGGGTTTCGACCCCGATGACGACTTCGAACCCGAACTCGATCCGGAGCCCGAGCGGGACCGCCGACGGCACGAACCGTCGCACCAGCCGCACGGAACACATCAGCCCCAAAGGGATGAACCAGTGCGCGTGGTGCAGCCTCCGGCGCCACGTGAACCTGTGTCCCATTCCGCTTCGCTCCCGGCGGAATCGCCTCGTCCGGCGCGCATCGCGCCCGTGGCATCCATCACACAAGAACGCGCGAGCCTGGAGAAGAACGCACCGGTGATCATGCCCAAGGTCGTGTCCGAACGTGAGCCGTACCGGATCACCACACTTCACCCCCGGACCTACAACGAGGCCCGTACCATCGGGGAACACTTCCGTGAAGGCACTCCGGTGATCATGAATCTGACGGAGATGGACGACACGGACGCGAAGCGACTTGTCGACTTTGCCGCCGGTCTGGTGTTCGGGCTCCACGGCAGCATCGAGCGGGTGACACAGAAGGTGTTCCTGTTGTCGCCTGCTAACGTCGATGTCACGGCGGAGGACAAGGCCCGCATCGCAGAGGGCGGGTTCTTCAACCAGAGCTGAGACGCACCACCGGAAAACAGGCACGGAACAGGGGAGAGGGAAGCACCGATCATGGGCGTGGCCATGGAGGTTCTCTACATCGCGCTGATGGTGTTCCTCATCGTGCTGATCTTCCGTTTGGTCATGGATTACGTGTTCCAGTTCGCCCGCTCGTGGCAACCCGGCAAGGCGATGGTGGTCGTTCTGGAGGCCACCTACACTGTCACCGATCCACCGCTGAAGCTTCTGCGGCGGTTCATCCCGCCGCTGCGTCTCGGGGGCGTGGCGCTCGACCTGTCCTTCTTCGTCCTGATGATCATCGTCTACATCCTGATCTACATCGTGGGGAACCTCGCGACGTGAATGTGGACGATACGGTCTTGCCGACTGCCGATGACTACGTTGAGGTGAAGAGATGCCGTTGACCCCCGAGGACGTGCGGAACAAGCAGTTCACGACCGTCCGCCTCCGAGAAGGCTATGACGAGGACGAGGTCGATGCCTTCCTCGACGAGGTCGAGGCCGAGCTGACCCGCCTGCTCCGGGAGAACGAGGACCTGCGCGCCAAGCTGGCCGCCGCCACCCGGGCCGCCGCGCAGAACCAGCAGAACATGCGCAAGCCCCCGGAGCAGCAGGACCAGCAGCACCCGCAGCAGGGTCCCGGCGGCCCCGGCATGCCCCAGCAGGGCGGGATGCCCCAGCAGGGCGGCATGCCGCAGCAGGGCATGCGAGGTCCCGGCGCTCCGGTGCCCGCCGGCATATCGGGCCCGCCGCAGCAGCAGATGGGTGGCCCCATGGGTGGCCCGCCCCAGCTGCCGAGCGGTGCCCCGCAGCTGCCCGCCGGCCCCGGCGGACAGGGCCCGCAGGGCCCCGGCCCGATGGGTCAGGGTCCCGGACCGATGGGCCAGGGCCCCGGTCCGATGCAGGGCCAGATGGGTCCGGGTCCGATGGGCGGCCCGAACCCCATGGGCGGTCCCGGCCCGATGGGTCAGGGTCCCGGTGGCGACAGCGCCGCGCGCGTCCTGTCGCTGGCCCAGCAGACCGCCGACCAGGCGATCGCCGAGGCCCGATCCGAGGCCAACAAGATCGTCGGCGAGGCCCGTTCGCGCGCCGAGGGTCTTGAGCGTGACGCCCGTGCCAAGGCCGACGCCCTGGAGCGGGACGCGCAGGAGAAGCACCGCGTCGCGATGGGCTCGCTGGAGTCCGCCCGCGCCACGCTGGAGCGCAAGGTCGAGGACCTGCGCGGCTTCGAGCGCGAGTACCGCACGCGCCTGAAGTCGTACCTGGAGTCGCAGCTGCGCCAGCTGGAGACCCAGGCCGACGACTCGCTGGCCCCGCCGCGCACCCCCGCGGCCGCGTCGCTGCCGCCGTCCCCGGCGCCCTCGATGGCCCCGGCCGGCGCGAGCGCCCCGTCCTACGGCGGCAACCAGTCGATGGGCAGCGCGCCCAGCCCGTCCGGTCCGTCCTACGGCGGCCAGCAGCAGATGTCCCCGGCGATGACCCAGCCGATGGCACCGGTACGTCCGCAGGGCCCGTCCCCGATGGGCCAGGCGCCGTCCCCGATGCGCGGCTTCCTGATCGACGAGGACGACAACTGAGGGCCCCCTGAGGGGTTCCTGAGAGAGAAACAAGGCGTCGGCAGCCTGAGAGAACGGCCCCGGAGGGAATCCTCCGGGGCCGTTCTCGTGCGCGGATGCGCCTTGGGGGCGCGGGGAACTGCGCGAAAGGGGGTCTGGGGGCGGAGCCCCCAGGACGGGAAGGGGAGGGGCGGCGGGGGCGGACACCCTCCTCGGACCACCCCCGCCGCACCCGCCCGGGAGGGCTACGCCTTGCGCAGGCGGAACGTCAGCGACAGGCCCTCGTCGACGAACGCGTCACCGTACGTGCCGTCCGCCTCGCCCTGCGCGAAGTCCGTCGCCAGAACCTCCTCGGCGATGAGCCCGGAGTGCTCCGACAGCGCCGCGATGACCGCTGGGTCCGTGGACACCCACCGCAGGGCGATCCGGTCCGCGACGTCGAGGCCGCTGTTCTTGCGCGCCTCCTGGATCAGCCGGATCGCGTCGCGCGCCAGGCCGGCCTGGCGCAGCTCCTCGGTGATCTCCAGGTCCAGCGCCACTGTCGCACCCGAGTCGGACGCCACCGACCATCCCTCGCGCGGAGTCTCCGTGATGATCACCTCGTCCGGAGCGAGCGTGACCGTCTCGCCGTCGACCTCCACCGACGCCGTGCCCTCGCGCAGTGCCAGCGAAAGCGCCGCCGCGTCGGCCCCGGCGATCGCCTTCGCCACGTCCTGGACGCGCTTGCCGAACCGCTTGCCCAGCGCACGGAAGTTGGCCTTCGCGGTGGTGTCCACCAGCGAACCGCCGACCTCGCTCAGCGACGCCAGCGAGGAGACGTTCAGCTCCTCCGTGATCTGCGCGTGCAGTTCGCGGTCCAGGGTGTCGAAGCCCGCCACCGCGACCAGCGCGCGCGACAGCGGCTGCCGGGTCTTGACGCCGGACTCCGCGCGCGTGGCCCGGCCCAGTTCCACGAGGCGCCGCACCAGCACCATCTGCTGGGACAGTTCCGGGTCGATGGCCGTCAGGTCGGCCTCGGGCCAGGCGGCGAGGTGCACCGACTCCGGGGCGCCGGGGGTGACCGGCACGACCAGGTCCTGCCAGACCCGCTCGGTGATGAACGGGGTCAGCGGGGCCATCAGCTTCGTCACCGTCTCGACGACCTCGTGCAGCGTGCGCAGCGCGGCCTTGTCGCCCTGCCAGAAGCGGCGGCGCGAGCGGCGGACGTACCAGTTGGACAGGTCGTCGACGAACGCCGAGAGCAGCTTGCCGGCACGCTGCGTGTCGTACGCCTCAAGGGCCTGCGTGACCTGGTCGGTCAGCGCGTGCAGCTCACTGAGCAGCCAGCGGTCCAGGACCGGGCGGTCGGCCGGGGCCGGGTCGGCCTCGCTCGGCGCCCAGTTCGACGTACGGGCGTACAGCGCCTGGAAGGCGACCGTGTTCCAGTACGTCAGGAGCGTCTTGCGGACGACCTCCTGGATGGTGCCGTGGCCGACGCGGCGGGCCGCCCACGGCGAGCCGCCGGCCGCCATGAACCAGCGCACCGCGTCTGCGCCGTGCTGGTCCATCAGCGGGATCGGCTGCAGGATGTTGCCCAGGTGCTTGGACATCTTGCGGCCGTCCTCGGCGAGGATGTGGCCCAGGCACACGACGTTCTCGTACGACGACTCGTCGAACACCAGCGTGCCGATGGCCATCAGCGTGTAGAACCAGCCGCGGGTCTGGTCGATCGCCTCGGAGATGAACTGCGCCGGGTAGCGGCTCTCGAACAGCTCCTTGTTCTTGTACGGGTATCCCCACTGCGCGAACGGCATCGAACCCGAGTCGTACCAGGCGTCGATGACCTCCGGCACGCGCGTGGCCGTCGCCTGGCAGCCCTCCTGCGGGCAGGTGAAGGTGACGTCGTCGATGAACGGGCGGTGCGGGTCCAGGCCGGACTGGTCGGTGCCGGTCAGCTCGGTCAGCTCCGCGCGGGAACCCACGCAGGTGAGGTGGCCCTCCTCGCAGCGCCAGATCGGCAGCGGCGTGCCCCAGTAGCGGTTGCGGGAGAGCGCCCAGTCGATGTTGTTGTTCAGCCAGTCGCCGTACCGGCCGTGCTTGACGCTGTCCGGGAACCAGTTGGTCTTCTCGTTCTCCGCCAGCAGCCGGTCCTTGACGGCCGTGGTGCGGATGTACCAGGACGGCTGGGCGTAGTACAGCAGCGCGGTGTGGCAGCGCCAGCAGTGCGGGTAGCTGTGCTCGTAGGGCAGGTGCTTGAAGAGCAGGCCGCGCTGCTGGAGGTCCTCGGTGAGCGCTTCGTCCGCCTTCTTGAAGAAGACGCCGCCGACCAGCGGGACGTCCTCCTCGAAGGTGCCGTCCGGGCGGACCGGGTTGACGACCGGCAGGCCGTAGGAGCGGCACACCTTGAGGTCGTCCTCACCGAAGGCGGGGGACTGGTGGACCAGACCCGTACCGTCCTCGGTGGTCACGTACTCGGCGTTCACGACGAAGTGCGCCGGCGCGGGGAACTCCACCAGCTCGAACGGGCGCTGGTAGTTCCAGCGCTCCATCTGCGCGCCGGTGAACGACTCGCCGGTGGCCTCCCAGCCCTCACCGAGCGCCTTGGCGAGCAGCGGCTCGGCGACGACCAGCTTCTCCTCGCCGTCCGTCGCGACGACGTAGGTCACGTCGGGGTGCGCGGCGACCGCCGTGTTGGAGACCAGGGTCCACGGGGTCGTCGTCCACACCACGAGCGAGGCCTGGCCGGCCAGCGGTCCGGAGGTGAGCGGGAAGCGGACGTAGACGGACGGGTCGACGACCGTCTCGTAGCCCTGGGCCAGCTCGTGGTCGGACAGGCCGGTGCCGCAGCGAGGGCACCAGGGGGCGACACGGTGGTCCTGGACCAGCAGGCCCTTGGCGAAGATCTCCTTCAGCGACCACCAGACGGACTCGATGTACTCGGGGTCCATCGTGACGTAGGCGTCGTCGAGGTCGACCCAGTAGCCCATGCGGGTCGTCAGCTCGGAGAAGGCGTCGGTGTGCCGCAGCACGGACTCGCGGCACTTGTCGTTGAAGGCCGCGATGCCGTACGCCTCGATGTCCTTCTTGCCGCTGAAGCCCAGCTCCTTCTCGACCGCCAGCTCCACGGGCAGCCCGTGGCAGTCCCAGCCGGCCTTGCGGGTCACGTGGTAGCCGCGCATGGTGCGGAAGCGGGGGAAGACGTCCTTGAAGACGCGCGCCTCGATGTGGTGGGCGCCCGGCATGCCGTTGGCGGTGGGCGGGCCCTCGTAGAACACCCACTCGGGGCGGCCCTCGGACTGTTCCAGGCTCTTGGCGAAGACCTTCTGCTCGCGCCAGAAGTCGAGCACCGCGTGTTCGAGCGCGGGCAGGTCGACCTGGGCGGGCACCTGGCGGTACTGCGGCTGCGTATTCAACGAGCTTCCTCCGGCGGATGTGCTGCCTTCCGTCGGAGGGACGAGAGCCATCGTGCTGCCTACGCCGTGTGCGGCGCGCTCCCGCGGTACCACCCTCCTTGGCCCCCCGGTGCGCCCCGCGCTCCGGTGAGCCCCCTCATTGGGCTCGCGATGCCGGTTCTACTCGCCCCTGGGGGCTTTCTTCCGGCGGCTCCGGGGTGATCTTCACGTCGCGCTCGCCCCCGGGCTCACACCGTCCCCGGGTCGCTCTGGGCTGCCTTCGCCGCTACTCGTCCCCATCCACGCTTCTCGCTGCGCCCAGTGTACGGCGCCCCGGGGACAGCGGCCGACCGGTTTTCGGGGCGGGGCGGGGCGGGGCAGCGACGGGCGGGGCGGCGGTGACCCGAACGGCTCCGGTGCGGCCGGTCGGATCGTAGGACGCGCAGCTCGTCGGATTACCCGGCGGGGAGCTGGGCACAACGCATGCATGCCGGCCGCGCGGTACGCGCGAGGCGGGCGAATCGGGCGGCGTGCCCCGTTGCCGCGGGACTGGAGTCGATTTATCGTCCCAGCACGATTCGCGAGCAAGATCACAATATGTGAAGGGGCCGCGGCCATGGTGGCGAAGAAGACCGCCGAGCAGTCGGCGTCCGGCGGATCGCGGCACCCCGGCGCCGCGACCGACCCCGCGCGCGGGGAAGCGGGTGCCGGGCGCGCCACGGACCGGCGCGCGCCGGCCCGGAAGGCCTCCGCGAGGAAGACCCCCTCGAGGAAGACCGCCCAGCCGAAGTCCCCCGAGGCGAAGTCCTCCGGCCTGGAGTCCCCCGGCCCCGAGCCCTGCGTGGCGGAGCCGCCCGGTTCGAAGCCGTCCGGGGCGAAGTCCGCCGCGCAGGGTGGGACCGGGGCCGCCGTGGGCAGGAAGAGCACGGGCAAGAAGGCGGGCGCGGCCGAGGCCGCGAAGCAGACGGGAGCCACGACGGTGGTTGCGAAGAAGACTCCTGGGACGGCCGCGGCGGCCACGACCGCCGTCCCGAAGGCACGGGTCGCCGCGGCGGTGGAACCGGGCGACCTCGCGGTACGGCCGGGCGAGGACCCGTGGACCGAGGAGGAGGTCGCCGAAGCCCGCGCGGAGCTGGAGTCCGAGATGGAGCGGCTGAGCACCGAGATCAGCTCGTCCGAGGCCGCCCTCGCCGGTCTGATGCGGGACTCCGGGGACGGCGCGGGCGACGACCAGGCGGACACCGGCACCAAGAACATCACGCGCGAGCACGAGCTGGCGCTCGCCGCCAACGCGCGTGAGACGCTCACCCAGACCGAGCGCGCCCTCGACCGCCTGGACGCGGGCACCTACGGCCTGTGCGAGAACTGCGGCAACCCGATCGGAAAGGCCCGGATGCAGGCCTTTCCGCGGGCCACCCTGTGCGTGGAGTGCAAGCAGAAGCAGGAGCGCCGCTACTGAACGGACTCCGGGGCCCTCCTGCGCACGTCGGCCCAGGGGGGTGTGCCGTAGTCTCGTCCTCAGTCAGGTACCTAGGTCGAGGGACTCACGTGGCAGAGGCGGAGCGCATCATCGGTACGCCGGACGACACCCCGGAGGCGGAACGTCCCGGGCAGCAGCGGCAGCCCGACGCCGCGGCGGAGACGGCCGCCGCACCACCAGGAACGACGCCGGACGCGCAGGACGGCCCCGAAGCGGCCTTGCGCGCGGACGGGCAGCCGCGGGGCAGGCGCCGGATCGGGGTGCTGTTCGCGGTGGCCGCCGTGGCGTACGCCCTCGACCTGATCAGCAAGATCGTCGTGGTGGCCAAGCTGGAGCACCACGCGCCGGTGAAGATCATCGGCGACTGGCTCCAGCTCCAGATGATCCGCAACTCGGGAGCCGCCTTCAGCTTCGGCGAGGCGTACACGGTGATCTTCACGGTCATCGCCGCCGCCGTGATCGTGGTGATCGTCCGGCTCGCCCGCAAGCTCTACAGCCTGCCGTGGGCGTTCGCGCTCGGTCTTCTGTTCGGTGGCGCACTGGGCAACCTCACCGACCGGATCTTCCGCTCCCCGGGCGTCTTCAAGGGCGCGGTCGTCGACTTCATCTCCCCGAAGCACTTCGCCGTCTTCAACCTCGCCGACTCGGCGATCGTCTGCGGCGGCATCCTGATCGTGCTGCTCTCCTTCAGCGGCCGGGACCCGGACGGCACCGTCCACAAGGACTGAGGCCGCCCACGGGGCCGAGGGCTTCCCCGGCCGCCCTGGGGGCCGGGGCCGTCCACAGGGACCGGGCCGCGCGTACGGGAGTGTCCGACCCGTCCGGCATACTCGACGGGTGAGCACGCTTCCCGAGATCCGTACCCTGCCCGTGCCCGACGGCCTGGAGGGCGAGCGCGTCGACGCCGCCATCTCCCGCATGTTCGGCTTCTCCCGCACCAAGGCGGCCGAGCTGGCCGCCGCGGGCAAGGTGCTGGTCGACGGCGCGGCGGTCGGCAAGTCCGAGCGCGTGCGCGGCGGCGCCTGGCTGGAGGTCGAGATGCCGCAGGCGCCCGCCCCCGTGCAGGTCGTCGCCGAACCGGTCGAGGGCATGGAGATCGTCCACGACGACGACGACGTCGTCGTGATCGTCAAGCCGGTCGGTGTCGCCGCGCACCCCAGCCCCGGCTGGACAGGACCCACGGTCATCGGCGGACTCGCCGCCGCCGGGTACCGCATCTCGACCTCCGGCGCCGCCGAGCGCCAGGGCATCGTGCACCGCCTGGACGTCGGCACCTCCGGCCTGATGGTGGTCGCCAAGTCGGAGTACGCGTACACGTCGCTCAAGCGCCAGTTCAAGGAGCGCACGGTCGACAAGCGGTACCACACGCTGGTCCAGGGCCATCCCGACCCGACCAGCGGCACCATCGACGCGCCCATCGGCCGCCACCCGAACCACGACTACAAGTGGGCGGTCACCGCCGAGGGCAAGCCGTCCGTCACGCACTACGACCTCGTCGAGGCCTTCCGCGCCGCCTCCCTGCTCGACGTGAAGCTGGAGACCGGGCGCACCCACCAGATCCGCGTCCACATGGCCGCCCACCGCCACCCCTGCGTCGGCGACCTCACCTACGGCGCCGACCCCACCCTCGCCAAGCGGCTCAAGCTGACCCGGCAGTGGCTGCACGCCGTGCGGCTCGGCTTCGAGCACCCCGGGGACGGGCAGTGGGTGGAGTTCGCCAGCGACTACCCGGCCGACCTCCAGCAGGCCCTGGACCAGGTCCGCGAGGAGACGTACGCATGACCCCGGCGCCGTACCGGACCCGGGTGGCGGAGGACCTCGCCGACCGCGAGGCCTGCTTCTCGGTGCGCAAGGAGGTCTTCGTCGTCGAGCAGGGCGTCCCGGAGGAGATCGAGTACGACGACCTGGACGCCGTGGCCCTCCACGTGCTCGCGGTCCGCGACGACGGCACCCCGCTCGGCACCGGACGGCTGCTGCACGGCGAGGCCGCCGCCGGCCGCACCGGCGGCGACGCGGCCGTCGGCTCCCTGGGACGCCTCGCCGTCACCGCCGCGGCCCGCGGGCTGGGCGTCGGCGTGGCCCTGGTGCGCGCCCTGGAGGACGCGGCCCGCGCGCGCGGCCTGACGGCGGTGGACCTGCACGCCCAGACCCACGCCCTCGGCTTCTACGAGCGGCTGGGGTACGCGGCCTACGGCCCCGAGTTCCCGGACGCCGGCATCGCGCACCGGGCGATGCGGCGCGCCCTGTAGCCACTCGGCGAAGAGGCCGACGGCCCAAGCGGCATGGCACGCTGGAGGCTGCCGTGTGAACGTCCGACCTCCCGGAGCGCTGAGCGTGGATCAGTTGGCCCTGTTGTTCGTCGTCCTGCTCGGGGCCGTGATCAGCGTCCCCGTCGGAGACCGGCTCGGGCTGCCCGCCCCGGTGCTCATGACGCTCCTCGGGATCGTGCTCGCGGTGCTGAACTTCGTACCGAACGTGGACATCCCGCCCGGCCTGATCCTGCCCGCCCTGCTGCCGCCGCTGCTCTATGCCGCCGTACGGCGCACGTCCTGGCGGCAGTTCGCGGCGAACAGACGGCCGATCTTCCTGCTGGCCGTGGCCCTGGTGTTCGTGACGACCATCTGTGTCGCGGTCGTCGCCCACACCATCGTGCCGGGGCTGCCGCTGGCCGCGGCGGTCGCGCTCGGCGCGCTGGTCGCACCGCCCGACCCGGTCGCGGCCACCGCCGTCGCCGGACAGCTCGGCCTGCCCCGCCGCCTGGTGTCCATCCTGGAGGGCGAGGGACTGTTCAACGACGTCACCGCCATCGTGCTCTACCACGTCGCGATCGCCGCCGCCGTCAGCGGCGAGTTCTCGGCCTGGCACGCCGGACTCGACCTGGTGCTCTCCGCGGTGGTCGCCGTCGTCGTGGGCGTGGTGCTCGGCTGGGGCGCCAACAAGCTCCTCGACCTGCTGGGGGACGCCACCCTCCAGATCGGCCTGACGCTGCTCGTGCCCTACGCCTCCTACGTGCTGGCCGAGGAACTGCACGGATCCGGGGTCCTGGCCGTGCTCACCACCGCGCTGTTCCTGGCCGAGTACGCCCACGACGCCGACGACGTGCTGAGCCGGCTGGCCGGGCACACCGTCTGGGACGTCGTCGACACCCTCGTCACCGGGGTCGCCTTCGGACTGATCGGCCTGGAGCTGCACAACGCCATCCGCACCGCCTCCGGACGCTGGGGCGAGCTGCTGGGCTGGGCCGGGGTGGTCGTCGGCGTGGTCGTGTTCGTCCGGCTGCTGTGGCTGCTGCCGGCGACCTGGCTCACCCAACGCCTGCACGCCCGGCGGGACTACGAGGAGGACATCCCCACCAGCTGGCGGGAGACCGTCGTCATGTGGTGGTCGGGGATGCGCGGCGTGGCCTCGGTGGCGCTGGCGCTCGCCATTCCCCTGAAGACGGACAGCGGCGCACCGTTCCCCGACCGGGACGAGATCGTGTTCATCGCCTTCGGGGTGATCATGGTGACGCTCGTGGTGCAGGGGCTCACCCTGCCCTGGCTGGTGAAGCGGCTCGGGGTGCGGGCCGACACCGAACGCGAGAAGGAGTTCGAGAAGGAACTGGCGGTGCGGGCGGCGCGCGCGGCCAAGCGGCGGCTCAAGGAGATCGAGACGGTCGAGGACCTGCCGGACGAGGTCTCCGAGCAGATGCTGCGCCGGGCCTTCGAGATCGGGCTGCGCATCAACCCGCAGATCGGCGACGAGGAGCGCCGGGAGGCGCAGGAGAACCGGGTGCGCCGCATCAAGCGGCTGCGTCGGATCCAGGGCGAGATGCTGAGCGCGGCACGGCACGAGGTGCTGGCGGCCCGCAGCGAGCCGGGCGCCGACCCGGAGATCGTGGACCGGGTGCTGCGCCACCTCGACGTGCGCAGCCTGCGCTGACCCTCGCGGGCGGGCGTCGGGAACTAGGCTCGGGTCCATGACGCGCAACGTGGTGATCAGCGGTGGCGGTACCGGGATCGGGCTGGCCACGGCACAGGTGTTCGCGGCCGGCGGGGACCAGGTCGTGCTGCTCGGGCGGCGGGAGGAGGTACTGCGCAAGGCCGGGGTGCCGGGAGCCCTCACGTACGCCGCCGATCTCGGTGACGCGGACGGCGTGCGCGGGGCGGCCCGTTTCGTGGCCGACGAGCTGGGCGCCGTGGACGTCCTGATCCACAGCGCCGGCGGGTCGGGGCGCCTGGAACCCCGGATCGAACGGGACGACCCGCTCGACCGGATCGCCGACGACTGGGCCCTCAACTTCCGGATCAACACGCTGACGGCCGTGCTGCTCACCGAGGCCCTCAAGCACCGGCTCGCCGAGCCCGGCGGGCGCGTGCTGTTCCTCAGCTCCATCGCCGCCTACCGGGGCTCGGGCAGGGGTGCCTACGCCGCCTCCAAGGCGGCCCTGCACCCCTACGCCCACGACCTCGCCCGCCAGTTGGGGCCGCACGGCATCACGGTGAACGTCGTCGCGCCCGGCTACATCGAGGACACCGGCTTCTTCGGCGACGCGATGGACGAGGAGCAGCGCGCGCGGCGCATCGCGGAGACCTCCGACAAGCGGGCGGGCACGCCGGGCGACGTCGCCGCCACCCTGCACTGGCTGGCCTCCCCGGCCGCCGCCCACGTCACCTCGCAGATCATCCAGGTCAACGGCGGCGCGGAGCGCGGCCACTGAGGCCGTCCTCCTGGGGCGGCACGGCCTCCGCGGTACTGATCCGGGGCAGCGCGTAGGGGTGTTCCTCGCACAGCCAGCGGATCATCTGCTCGCGCACCGCGACCCGCACCGTCCAGATGTCGTCGGAGTCCTTCGCGGTCACCAGCGCCCGCACCAGGACGGTGTTCGGCGTGGTGTCCGTGATCTGCACGTTGTAGGCACGGCCGTCCCAGGCCGGGCACTCGCGCAGGATGTCCCGCAGCTTCTCGCGCATCGCGTCCAGGGGCGCCGAGTGGTCGAGGTGCCAGAAGACGGTGCCGGTCATCTGCGGGGTGCCGCGGGACCAGTTCTCGAACGGGTTGGACGTGAAGTACGAGACCGGCATGGTGATCCGGCGTTCGTCCCAGGTGCGCACGGTCAGGAAGGTCAGCGTGATCTCGTCGACGGTGCCCCACTCGCCGTCGACGACGACGGTGTCGCCGATGCGCACCATGTCGCCGAAGGCGATCTGCAGCCCGGCGAACATGTTGCTCAGCGTGGACTGCGCGGCGACACCGGCGACGATGCCGAGGATGCCGGCCGAGGCCAGCAGCGAGGCACCGGCGGCGCGCATCGCCGGGAAGGTCAGCAGCATCGACGCGGCGGCCACCACGATGACGACGGCGGTGACCACCCGCATGATCAGCTCGACCTGGGTGCGCACCCGCCGCACCCGGGCCGGGTCCCGGTGCGCGCGGGCACTGGCGTAACGCGAGTACGACGTCTCGACGACGGCCGCCGCGATCCGGACGGCGAGCCAGGCGGCCGACCCGATCAGCACCAGGGTCAGCGCCCGGCCGACGCCGTCGCGGTGCTCCTTCAGGAGTTCGGCCCGGTCGTAGGAGCCTCTGAGCAGGGCGGAGCACAGGACGAGTTGGTAGGGGACGCGGGCACGGCGCAGCAGGCCCCACAGCGGTGTCTCGTGGTGCCGTTCGTCGGCCTTGCGCAGCAGCAGGTCGGTGGCCCATCCGATGACCAGGGTGAGGACGACCGAGCCGCCGATCACGATCAGCGGGCGGAGTGCGTTCTCCATGCCTGCGAACGTAACCGGCGGCGGCCGGGCACGAACATGTGTCTTCGCGCGGTTCGTGGGTAGGGCCGGGCCGGTGTGGCGAGGCTCTCGCAGACTCTCGCAGGACGTTCACATCCGGCCGGGTCCGCGCGGACGTCGGCGTACCCGGCTGGCACCATGGCCTCATGAACATCATGCTCTTCCACTCGACCCATGGCCTCGGACCCGCGGTGCGGCAGGCCGCGGACCGGCTGCGCGGCGCCGGGCACGAGGTGTGGACGCCGGATCTCTTCGAGGGCCGCACGTTCGACTCGGTCGAGGACGGGATGGCGTTCAAGGACGGCATCGGCAAGGACGAACTGCTGCGCCGGGCCGTGCTGGCCGCGGCGCCCTACTCGGAGCGCGGCCTGGTCTACGCCGGGTTCTCGCTCGGCGCCTCCATCGCCCAGACCCTCGCCCTCGGTGACGACAAGGCGCGCGGCCTGCTCCTCCTGCACGGTACGTCCGACATCGCGCCGGGTGTCCGGGCCGACGAGCTGCCCGTCCAGTTGCACGTGGCGGAACCGGACCCGTTCGAGACCGACGACTGGCTGAGCGCCTGGTACCTCCAGATGGGCCGCATCGGCGCCGACGTGGAGATCTACCGGTACGCCGGCGCCGGCCACCTCTACACCGACCCCGGCCTGCCGGACTACGACGCCGAGGCCGCCGAGGCCACCTGGCGGGTGGCGCTCGGCTTCCTCGGCACCCTCGGCTGAGTCGCCACGGCGCGGCCGCGAAGCCCTAGACGGGGTCGTACGTCCGCTCGATCCGCTGCGTGCCGCTGCGCGTGCGGTACGAACGTGCCCAGGCGGACGTCGCGTTCGCGCGGGTGCGGTCGGAGACGACGTAGTAGTCCATCTGCGCGCGCTCGGCGGTGATGTCCAGGACGCCGTAGCCGTGGCGGTCGGTGTCGACCCAGTGGACGTGCCGGTTGGCCGCCCGGATCACCGGGGAGGCCACCGCGGAGACGGTGCCCTCCGCAACCTTGACCATGTCGTCGAGGTTGTCCGAGGTCAGCGAGGTGACCACGAACTCGGTGGCCGCCGAGGGCGACAGCGGGTAGGTCCCGGCGTCCACCGGGACGTCGTTGGCCCACGCCATGTGGATGTCCCCGGTCAGGAAGACGGTGTTGCGGATGGCGTTCGCGCGCAGGTGGCCCAGCAGTTCGCGGCGGTCGTCGGTGTAGCCGTCCCACTGGTCGGTGTTGACCGCCAGCCCTTCCCGCGGCAGCCCCAGCAACTGGGCCAGCGGCTTGAGCAGGTCGGCGGAGAGGGAGCCGACGACGAAGGGGGAGATCATCACCGAGTTGCCGACCAGCCGCCAGGTGGTGCCGGACGCCGACAGACCCGCCTTGAGCCAGTCCAGCTGGGCGCGGCCGGTGATCGTGCGGTCCGGGTCGTCGACCGAGCCGCTGCCCGTGGCCGCCTGCTGGGAGCGGAAGGAGCGCAGGTCGAGCAAGGACAGGTCGGCGAGCGTGCCGAAGCGCAGCCGGCGGTAGGTGGTGCCCGCGATCGCCGGGCGCACCGGCATCCACTCGAAGTAGGCCTGCCTGGCGGCGGCCTGGCGGTCGCTCCAGGCGCCCTCGGCGCCCTCGGTGTGGTTGACCGCGCCGCCGGACCAGGCGTTGTCGGCGAACTCGTGGTCGTCCCAGATCGCGATGACCGGCGCTCTGTGGTGCAGCGCCCGGAGGTCGGGGTCGGTCTTGTACTCGGCGTGCCGGACACGGTAGTCGGCGAGTGTGATGATCTCGTGCGCCGGTTCGTGCGGGCGCACGACCGTGCCCCGGGCCGCGTACTCGCCCGACTTGTACTCGTAGACGTAGTCGCCGAGGTGCAGCCAGGCGTCGAGGTCACCGCGGTCCGCGAGATGGCGGTAGGCCGCGAAGTGCCCGGCCTCCCAGTTGGCGCAGGAGACCACGCCGAAGCGCAGTGAGGAGACGGCGGCGTCGTGGGCGGGCGCGGTCCGGGTGCGGGCCACGGGTGAGTCGGTGCCGCCGGCCGAGAATCGGAACCAGTAGTCGGTGGCCGGCCGGAGTCCGCGGATGTCGGCCTTGACGGTGTGGTCACGGGCGGCGGTCGCGGTGGTGGATCCCCTGGCGACGACGGTGGTGAACGCCCTGTCGAGGGCCACCACCCAGCTCACCTCGGTGTCGGGGCCGGTCCCTGAGCCCGGTACGGCCTCGGGGGTGGGGGTCACCCGGGTCCACAGCAGGACGCCGTCGGGCAGGGGATCGCCGGAGGCCACTCCGTGCAGGAAGGCGGGGGCCGCGGTCGCGGCGCGCGCAGGCAGCGCGGCGGCGAGCGGCGCGGCCAGGACGGCGGTGGCCGCGGCGGCCTTGACGACCGTACGGCGGCGGGGGGTGAGCGGGGGGCCGGAGGGTCCCGGGCTCGTCGGGGCGGGGTCGGATGATCTGTGTCGGCTGGTCACGGCCGATCAGATTACTGGCGAGTACACGCGAAGAGCGGGCGAAGGGGCAGAAGTTGGCCCGCTCTTCAGCGCGGATCGGCGTGAGCCGGTGCGGACCGGCGCGGATCGCAGGGGGTCCGCGCCGCTACGGGCGGCCGGCTCAGCGCCTGCCGCCCGAACCGGATCCGGCCCGCTGCCTGAATCAGCCCTTCAGTGCGGCGCCGACCACCGAGTCGAAGTCCGCCACGGTCATCGGCGCGTTGTCCGAGCCGGGGGAGGTGAGCTTCTTGCCGTCCATGACCAGGCTCGGGGTGCCGCTCACCTTGTCCTTGTTGTCGTCGAAGGTCTTCGACATCGCCATGGCCCAGGCGTCGTACGTGCCGTTCTTCACGGCCGACTGGAACTTGGCGTTGCCCTTGAGCGCCGAGACGGTGTCCGCGACCTTGAGCAGGTAGCTGTCGTCCTTGAACTTGTCGTCGTTCTCGTCCGGGTGCCACTTGGCGGAGTAGAGCGCGGTCTTGTACTCCAGGAACGCCTCGGGGCTGAC
Source organism: Streptomyces sp. NPDC056160 (assembly GCF_042268205.1). Classification (NCBI taxonomy): domain Bacteria; kingdom Bacillati; phylum Actinomycetota; class Actinomycetes; order Kitasatosporales; family Streptomycetaceae; genus Streptomyces; species Streptomyces sp. NPDC056160. The sequence goes on along the minus strand of NZ_JBHJUW010000007.1, from coordinate 82,149 downwards.
GTCGAGCGCGGCGCCCAGGGCGCTCAGCGCGTTCTTGGAGCCCTCGCCCTGGTCGTGGTCGTCGAGGAAGGTGCCGGAGATGTACTGCATCTTGAACTTGCCGTCGTCGAGGTCCTTCTTCAAGGTCGAGCCGACGGTCTGTTCGAACTGGGCGCAGACCGGGCAGCGCGGGTCCTCGTAGACCTTGAGGGTCTTCGCCGCGGTGGCCTTGCCGAGGATCACGGTCGTGCCGTCCGTGCCCGAGGTGTTGGCGGGTGCGACGACCTTGTCGTCCTTCACCGCGTCCCAGTGGCCGGGCTTGTTCGCCTGGACCACGGCGTAGCCGATGCCGCCCGCCGCCGCCAGCACGACGACGACCGAGGCGGCGACGGTGATCTGCCGCTTGGCCTTGGCCCGCTTGGCCTCGCGCTCGCGCTCTACGCGCAGCCGCTCCCGGGCCGCCGTCTTCGCCGACTGGGTGTTCCGCTTGCTCATGGTGGTGTTCTCCTGTGGGACGCGCAGCTTCGTGCGCGGGATGCGTGGGACGTGGTGGGGGACCGGGCGGCCCGGGCCGGCCGTCGCCGCTCAGCCGAGGGCGAGCGCGAGGGCGGGGCGGTGGGCCGGGGCGGTCGGGCGCGGTGGCCCGCGTCGTCCCAGGCAGTGCACGAGGAGGCGGGCGCGCAGGGCGGTGCGGTGCGGCGCGGGGCGCGTCGGCCGGTGGACCGTGGGCCGGCGGCGGACCGTGGTCGCCGCGACCGCGATCAGCAGGGGCCGGAAGGTGGTGGCGGCCACCGCGCGCACCAGCTGGGCCAGGGCCCGCTCGCCTCGGCGCAGCCACCCGGCGGCGAGGAGGCCCACGCCGACGTGCCCGCCGAGCAGCAGCCAGGCGGTCGCCGGGTCGGCGTGGGCGAGCAGCACGGCGAGCCGGTCGGGGCCGGCGCCGGTCATCCGGGCCAGCGGGGTGCCGACGGGCGTGCGGTTGCCGCACAGGACGTCCCAGCCGACCGAGCGCAGCGGGCCGGCGAGCGGCCCGCCCGCGGTGCCGTAGCAGACGTGCTGGCCGGTGGTGAAGACGGTGTCGGCGGCCAGCTCCAGCGGGACCAGCAGGGCGGCTATCCGCCCGAAGCCGCGCTCGCGCCCGGCCAGGGCGTAGGCGAGCAGGAACACGGCGCCCGCGACCGAGGCCACCGTGTTCAGCGGCAGCGGGACCCGGGACAGCAGGACGTGCGACGCGGTGCTGAGTGTCACGACCACTGCCGTGAACAGCGCCGCGCGCACGGCTCTGAGTCGGGTCCCGGATATGTCCATAGCAGAAGGAGAGTGTGGCACGTCCGCCGGTAAGAGGCCCCTAAAGGGTGGCTGTGAGCGGCCGTCTCGTCACAGACCTGGAATCCGGCCGTTGCGGAACAGGTCGACGAAGATCCGGTGGTCCCCGCGCGCGCGTGCCCCGTACGCGTGCGCGAAGTCGACGAGCAGCGGGGCGAAACCCTCCTCGTCGGCGGCGATCGCCGCGTCGATGGCCCGCTCGGTGGAGAACGGCACCAGGGACTCGCCGGACTGGTCGTCGGCCGCCGCGTGCATGGTGGCCGTGGCCCGCCCCAGGTCGGCGACGACCTGCGCGATCTCCTCCGGGTCGTCGATGTCGTCCCAGTCCAGGTCGACGGCGTACGGCGAGACCTCCGCCACCAGCTGCCCGGCGCCGTCCAGCTCGGTCCAGCCCAGCCACGGGTCGGCGTGCGCCTGCAGGGCGCGCTGGGAGATCACCGTGCGGTGGCCCTCGTGCTGGAAGTAGTCGCGGATCGCCCGGTCCGTGACGTGCCGGGAGACGGCCGGGGTCTGGGCCTGCTTGATGTAGATCACGACGTCGTTCTCCAGGGCGTCGCTGTTGCCCTCCAGCAGGATGTTGTACGACGGCAGCCCGGCCGAGCCGATCCCGATGCCCCGGCGGCCCACGACGTCCTTCACGCGGTAGGAGTCCGGGCGGGCCAGCGACGACTCCGGCAGGGTCTCCAGGTAGCCGTCGAAGGCGGCGAGCACCTTGTAGCGGGTGGCCGCGTCCAGCTCGATGGAGCCGCCGCCGGGCGCGAAGCGGCGTTCGAAGTCGCGGATCTCGGTCATCGACTCCAGCAGGGAGAACCGGGTCAGCGAGCGGGCGTCGCGCAGCGCGTCCAGGAGCGGGCCCTCGGCGGTGTCCAGGGTGAAGGGCGGCACCTCGTCGCTCTTGGCGCCGGTGGCCAGGGCGTGGATCCGCTCGCGGTAGGCGCTCGCGTAGACCGTCACCAGCTCCGTGATCTGCCGGTCGCTGAGCGCCTTGGCGTACCCCACGAGGGCGATGGAGGCGGCGAAGCGCTTGACGTCCCAGGTGAAGGGGCCGACGTAGGCCTCGTCGAAGTCGTTGACGTTGAAGACCAGGCGGCCGTTCGAATCCATGTACGTGCCGAAGTTCTCCGCGTGCAGGTCGCCGTGGATCCACACGCGCGAGGTGCGCTCGTCCAGGTAGGGGCCGCCGGCCGTGCGCGCGCCGTCCGGACCCGTGTTCCCCGCGGCCAGGTCGTGGTAGAAGAGGCACGCCGTGCCCCGGTAGAACGCGAAGGCGGAGGACGCCATCTTCCGGAACTTCACGCGGAACGCGGCCGGGTCGGCGGCCAGCAGCTCGCCGAAGGCGGTGTCGAAGACGGAGAGGATCTCCTCGCCGCGGTGCTCGTCGCTGAGCTGGGTGACCGACATCGCGGGGTGCCTCCTGGTACGGGTGGTGCATGACATGACGGGCGGATCTCCTCCACCACCAACGTTCGACGTCACGAAGGAGTGCCCGGTTCTGGTGTTCGACGTCACGTTCGATGTCACCTCCGGCGTGGCGGGCGGGCGCCCGGCCGCCCCGGCGGAATCCCGGCGGACGGCACGCCCCGCCGGCCGCCGGGTGTCGGTGCCGGGGCATAGACTTCGACGCTGACCCCCAGACCGTCCGCAGCCCGTCGCCGATCCGTATTCCAGGAGGCCGCACCGTGTCGAAGCCGCCGTTCACGCACCTGCACGTCCACACCCAGTACTCGATGCTGGACGGTGCCGCGCGGCTGAAGGACATGTTCGACGCGTGCAACGAGATGGGCATGACGCACATCGCCATGTCCGACCACGGCAACCTGCACGGGGCGTACGACTTCTTCCACTCCGCGAAGAAGGCCGGGGTCACCCCCATCATCGGCATCGAGGCGTACGTCGCACCCGAGTCCCGGCGCAACAAGCGCAAGGTCCGCTGGGGCCAGCCGCACCAGAAGCGGGACGACGTCTCCGGCTCCGGCGGCTACACCCACAAGACGATGTGGGCCGTGGACAGGGAGGGCCTGCACAACCTCTTCCGCCTCTCCTCCGACGCCTATGCCGAGGGCTGGCTGCAGAAGTGGCCCCGCATGGACAAGGAGACCATCGCCCAGTGGTCCAAGGGCATCGTCGCCTCCACCGGCTGCCCCTCGGGCGAGGTGCAGACCCGGCTGCGCCTGGGCCAGGACGAGGAGGCCCTGAAGGCCGCCGCCGACTACCAGGACATCTTCGGCAAGGACCGCTACTTCCTGGAGCTGATGGACCACGGCATCGACATCGAGCACCGGGTCCGCGAGGGCCTGCTGGAGATCGGCAAGAAGCTCGGCATCCCCCCGCTGGTCACCAACGACTCGCACTACACGTACGCGCACGAGGCGGGCGCCCACGACGCCCTGCTGTGCATCCAGACCGGCAAGAACCTCTCCGACCCGGACCGCTTCAAGTTCGACGGCACCGGCTACTACCTGAAGTCCACGGACGAGATGTACGCCATCGACTCCTCGGACGCCTGGCAGCAGGGCTGCGCCAACACGCTCCTGGTCGCCGAGATGGTCGACACCACGGGCATGTTCGAGAAGCGCGACCTCATGCCCAAGTTCGACATCCCCGAGGGCTACACCGAGGTCACCTGGTTCAAGGAGGAGGTCCGGCGCGGCATGGAGCGCCGCTTCCCGGGCGGCATCCCCGAGGACCGCCAGAAGCAGGTCGAGTACGAGATGGACGTCATCATCCAGATGGGGTTCCCGGGCTACTTCCTCGTCGTCGCCGACTTCATCATGTGGGCCAAGAACAACGGCATCGCGGTCGGCCCCGGCCGAGGCTCCGCGGCCGGTTCGATCGTCGCCTACGCCATGGGCATCACCGACCTCGACCCGATCCCGCACGGCCTGATCTTCGAGCGGTTCCTCAACCCCGAGCGCGTCTCCATGCCCGACGTCGACATCGACTTCGACGAGCGCAGGCGCGTCGAGGTGATCAGGTACGTCACGGAGAAGTACGGCGCCGACAAGGTCGCCATGATCGGCACCTACGGCAAGATCAAGGCCAAGAACGCGATCAAGGACTCCGCGCGCGTGCTGGGCTACCCGTACGCCATGGGTGACCGCCTCACGAAGGCCATGCCCGCCGACGTCCTCGGCAAGGGCATCGACCTGAACGGCATCACCGACCCCTCGCACCCGCGCTACAGCGAGGCCGGCGAGATCCGCGGGATGTACGAGAACGAGCCGGACGTGAAGAAGGTCATCGACACCGCCAAGGGCGTCGAGGGCCTGGTGCGGCAGATGGGCGTGCACGCCGCCGGCGTGATCATGTCCAGCGAGACCATCACCGAGCACGTCCCCGTCTGGGTCCGGCACACCGACGGCGTGACCATCACGCAGTGGGACTATCCGAGCTGCGAGTCGCTCGGCCTGCTGAAGATGGACTTCCTCGGCCTGCGCAACCTGACGATCATGGACGACGCCGTCAAGATGGTGAAGTCCAACAAGGGGATCGACATCGATCTCCTGAGCCTGCCGCTGGACGACCCGACCACGTTCGACCTGCTCCAGCGCGGCGACACCCTCGGCGTCTTCCAGTTCGACGGCGGCCCCATGCGCTCCCTGCTGCGCCTGATGAAGCCCGACAACTTCGAGGACATCTCCGCCGTCTCCGCGCTGTACCGCCCGGGTCCCATGGGCATGGACTCGCACACCAACTACGCGCTGCGCAAGAACGGCCTCCAGGAGATCACCCCGATCCACAAGGAGCTGGAAGAGCCCCTCGAAGAGGTCCTGGCGGTCACCTACGGCCTGATCGTCTACCAGGAGCAGGTGCAGAAGGCGGCCCAGATCATCGCCGGCTACTCGCTCGGCGAGGCCGACATCCTGCGCCGCGTGATGGGCAAGAAGAAGCCCGACGAGCTGGCCAAGAACTTCACCATCTTCCAGGCGGGCGCCAAGAAGAACGGCTACAGCGACGAGGCCATCCAGGCCCTGTGGGACGTCCTGGTCCCGTTCGCCGGCTACGCCTTCAACAAGGCGCACTCGGCCGCGTACGGCCTGGTGTCGTACTGGACGGCCTACCTGAAGGCCAACCACCCCGCCGAGTACATGGCGGCCCTGCTGACCTCCGTCAAGGACGACAAGGACAAGTCGGCGGTCTACCTCAACGAGTGCCGCCGCATGGGCATCAAGGTGCTCCCGCCCAACGTCAACGAGTCCGAGTCGAACTTCGCCGCCCAGGGCGACGACGTGATCCTCTTCGGCCTCTCCGCCGTCCGCAACGTCGGCACCAACGTCGTCGAGTCGATCATCAGGAGCCGCAAGGCCAAGGGGAAGTACTCCTCCTTCCCCGACTACCTCGACAAGGTCGAGGCGGTGGTCTGCAACAAGCGCACCACCGAGTCGCTGATCAAGGCCGGTGCCTTCGACGAGATGGGGCACACCCGCAAGGGCCTCACCGCGCAGTACGAGCCGATGATCGACAACGTGGTCGCGGTCAAGCGCAAGGAGGCCGAGGGCCAGTTCGACCTCTTCGGCGGGATGGGCGAGGAGACCAGCAGCGAGCCCGGCTTCGGCCTGGACGTGGAGTTCACCACCGAGGAGTGGGACAAGACCTACCTGCTCGCCCAGGAGCGCGAGATGCTCGGTCTCTACGTCTCCGACCACCCCCTCTTCGGCCTGGAGCACGTGCTCTCCGACAAGGCCGACGCGGGCATCGCCCAGCTCACCGGCGGCGAGCACGCCGACGGCGCGGTCGTCACCATCGGCGGCATCATCTCGGGCCTCCAGCGCAAGATGACCAAGCAGGGCAACGCCTGGGCGATCGCCACCGTCGAGGACCTGGCCGGCTCCATCGAGTGCATGTTCTTCCCGGCGACCTACCAGCTGGTGTCCACCCAACTCGTCGAGGACGCCGTGGTGTTCGTCAAGGGCCGCCTCGACAAGCGCGAGGACGTGCCCCGCCTGGTCGCCATGGAACTCCAGGTCCCGGACCTGTCCAACGCGGGCACCAACGCGCCCGTGGTCCTCACCATCCCGGCCACCCGCATCACCCCGCCCATGGTCAGCCGCCTCGGCGAGATCCTCACCCACCACAAGGGCGACAGCGAGGTCCGGATCAAGCTCCAGGGCCCGTCGAAGACGACGGTGCTGCGCCTCGACCGGCACCGGGTCAAGCCCGACCCCGCGCTCTTCGGCGATCTCAAGGTGCTGCTCGGCCCCTCCTGCCTGGCGGGCTGACGACGCCGACGAGGGGCGTCCCCGTGCGCATCGGGTACGCCCCTCGCGGATGCCAGGGCCCGCTCAACGGCCCTCGCGCCGGTCTCAGTTGTGGCCGAAGCGCTTCTGCCGGCCCTTGCGCGCCACGTCCGTGGGACTGAGCTGCGGAGCGTGATGCTCGGGCTGCGGTTCCGACACGGAGTGCTCCGTCTCGCGCGGGCCGTTCGCGGCCACGGACGCCTTCTGCCGGCTGCGGTCCTGCTTGCGGTTCTTGGCCATGGTGATCAGCCTCCTGTGGGGGATCTAGGGGCCAGGGCCGCGACCAGATTCACATACGCCGACAATGAACGCATGTCGGATAATTACCGTATGTAACAAGGGTCATCGGGCCACGGGCTCCCGAAACGCCACGCCGAAGATCGAGTTCGGGCCGTTAACCCCGGCGCCGTCGGGCAGACTCGAAAGAAGCCCGAAGCACTACCTGAGCAACCTCCCCGGAAAGAGGGTGGATCGCGTGGACCGCTGCATCGTCCTGGTGGACGCCGGGTATCTGCTGGGGGCCGCCGCGAGCCTCCTCGCCGGGGAGCCGTCGCGGTCCCGGATCACCGTCGACCACACCGCCCTCATCCAGGGACTGCGCGAGCAGGCCGAGTCCGAGACGCAGCGGCCGCTGCTGCGCATCTACTGGTTCGACGGCGCCCCCGACCGCGTTCCCCAGCCCGAGCACCGCAGGCTGCGCGTGATGCCCCGCGTCACCGTCCGGCTCGGCGCGCTGACCCGCAGCGACGGGCGGTGGGCGCAGAAGGGCGTGGACGCCGCCATGCACGCCGAGCTGACCGAACTGGCGCGCAACCGCGCCTGTTCGGACGTCGTCCTCGTCACCGGCGACGGCGACCTGCTGCCGGGCATGATGGCCGCCAAGGAGCACGGCGTCGCCGTCCACCTGTGGGCCGTGCAGGCCGCCGACGGTGACTACAACCAGTCCGAGGACCTGGTCGCCGAGGCCGACGAGCGCCGTGTCCTGGACCGTACGTGGATCACCAAGGCGGTACGCGCCAAGGACCTGGGCGGCGTCTGCGCACCGCCGCCCGCCCCCCGCCCCGAGATCGCCGCGATCCTCTCCGCGCCACTGCCCGAGTCCGGCCTGACCGCCACCCGCGAGCGCCCCGCCGAGGAGCCGCGCCACGCGGTGGACGCCGGCACGCGGGGCGGCGCCGAGGAGCGGCTGCCGGCCGCCGCCAAGGGCGTCCCCACCCCCAAGGACCTCGCCGCCCTGCGCGCCCCCGGCGTCCCGCAGGCCGACCGGCACCCCACCACCGCGACCCTGCGCTGGTCCTCCGACAAGGGCTGGGTGGACCGGCCCGGCGTGGCCGGCGAGTCGCCCGACGCCGCGTCCCTGCCGACCCTCGCCCAGCTCACCACGGCCGAGCAGCGGTGGGCGGACCGCGAGGAGGACATCACGACCGTCGGCGGCGACCCGTATGAGGTCGGACAGGTGTTCGCCCGACGTTGGATGGGACGTCTCGGCGACCAGGCCCACCTGCAAAAACTGTCGTCGATGTACCCGCGGGTGCCCCACCGCATCGACGGCGAGCTGCTGCGCTACGCCGCGCGGTTCGGGCTGCTCGCGCACAAGGACGACCAGATCGACGAGCACGACCGGTACGCGATCCGGGCCGGGTTCTGGCGGGAGATCGACGTCCGCACGGCCGCCGAGCACGCCCCGGCGGGCGACTGACCCCCGGTTCCAGGACCCGGAGGAACCGGGAGAGGTCGCCCCAAGGACGAGTAAAGCCCGCGGACCCCGTACTCTCGTCCCTTGTGAGTACGCGCGCGGCACCGGGACTTCGGCACACAGGCGACGTCGTGTGCGCGGTGCGCGGACTGACCAAGACCTATCCCGCGGCCCGCGGCCGGCGCGGCACCCCGGGCACCCCCGAGGTACGGGCCACCGACGAGATCGAGCTGGACGTGCGGCGCGGCGAGATCTTCGGACTGCTCGGCCCGAACGGCGCCGGGAAGTCCACCCTGGTCCGTCAGCTCACCGGGCTGATGCGCCCGGACCGCGGCACCGTCGAGATCCTCGGCCACGACATCGTGGCCCACCCCGAGCGGGCCGCCCGCCTCCTCGCCTACCTCGGGCAGGAGTCCAGCGCCCTGGACGAGCTGACCGTCTCGCTCGCCGCCGAGACGACGGGCCGGCTGCGCGGACTGGACGTGCGGCGGGCCCGCGCCGAGCGGGACGCCGTCCTCGACGAACTGGGCCTCGCGCCGATCGCCGCACGCCCCCTGAAGAAGCTCTCCGGCGGCCAGCGGCGGCTCGCCTGCTTCGCCGCCGCCCTGGTCGGCGAGCGCCCGCTGCTCGTGCTCGACGAGCCCACCACCGGCATGGACCCGGTGGCGCGGCGCGCCGTGTGGTCCGCCGTGGACCGGCGCCGCGCCGAGCACGGCACCACCGTCCTGCTGGTCACCCACAACGTCATCGAGGCCGAGACCGTCCTCGACCGCGTCGCCGTCCTCGACCGGGGACGGGTCATCGCCTGCGACACCCCGGCCGGCCTCAAGGAGCGGGTCTCCGGCGAGGTGCGGGTCGAACTGGTGTGGCGCGAGCGCGCGCCCCTGGACGTCCCGGAGGTCGCCGCGCTCCAGGAGCGGGCCGACCGGTCCGGGCGCCGCTGGACGCTGCGGCTCGCGCCCGAGGAGGCCCGCGCCGTGGTCGCCACGGTCACCGGCGGCGCCGCCTTCGCAGCCCTGGACGACTTCACCCTCACCACGCCCAGCCTGGAGGACGTGTACCTGGCGCTGGGCGGCGCCGCCCGGCAGGGGCTGGTGAAGGCGTGAGCGGTGCCGGACTACGTCGTGGACAGGGCCTGGGGCAGGCAGCGAAGCAGAGGAGCAGTTCGACGTGAGTGTCGTACCCGCCGACGTGCTGGCCGGCGCGGCGGCCGCGCAGGACACCGGTCCCGCCCGGGCGGCGGTCGCCGAACTCGGCCCGCGGGCGCGGCTGTGGCCGTCGCTCGCGGCCGTGTACCGGGCCCAGCTGTCCCGCGCGCGGGTGGCGCGCATCCCGCTGCTGTTCGTGGCGACCTTCCAGTCCGTCGGCATCATGATCATGATGCGGGGCGTGGTCAGCGGCGGCGGCGAGGCCCGGTCCGTGGTGGCCGGTGCGTCCATCGTCGTCGTCGCCTACGTCGCCCTCAACCTGCTCGCCCAGTACTTCGGCCAGCTGCGCTCCAGCGGCGGGCTCGACCACTACGCGACGCTGCCGGTGCCGCCCGCGGCCGTGGTGCTGGGCGCGGCGGCGGCGTACGCCTCCTTCACGGTGCCGGGAACGCTCGTGACCGCGCTCTTCGGCTGCGCGCTGTTCGGGCTGCCGCTGGGCAACCTGTGGGTGCTCGTGGCGGTGATCCCGCTGGCGGGCGCGGCGCTCTCCGGCCTGGGCGCCGCCTGCGGGCTGCTCGCACCCCGGCCGGAACTGGCCACGCTGCTGGGGCAGCTGGGCATGTCGGCCGCGCTGCTCCTGGGAGTGCTGCCGCCGGAGCGGATGCCCGAGGTCATCCGGCTCGCCCGCGACCTGCTGCCCTCCACCTACGGCGTGGAGGCCTACGCCCGCAGCTTCGCGGACCGTCCGGACTGGACGTGGGTGGGCATCGACATGGCGGTCTGCGCCGGGGTCGGGGTGGTCTCGCTGGCCGTGGCCACCTGGGCCTACCGCCGGGCGGCCGTCCGGTGACGCGGCTGACAGAGTCACCTGGCACGATGACAGGGTGACCGCTCCGTTGACTCCTCCCACGCCGCCGAACCGGCGGCCCGCCCAGCCCTCCGAGCCCGCCCGGCCCGGCGGCGACGCGCAGCCCCCGGCGCAGCCGCCCGTGGAGAGCGCGCCCGAGCAGACCCCGCAGGCGCCCGCGGACGGCGCGGGGACGGCTGGAGCGGTGGACGGACAGGACGGCCCCGGGATGAAGACCGAACTCCGGGAGGCCGCCGTGGTCACGGTGGCCGTGGCGCTCGGCGGTGTCCTGCTGGGCCTCCTGTGGCTGTGGCTGGCCCCGCGCGTCCCCCTGGTCGGGAACGTCACCGGGAACAGCTGGGTCGTCTACCTCAAGGACACCGAGGGGGAGCAGGCGATCGGCGTCGACGGAACGTTCACGCTGCTCGCCCTCGGGCTCGGGGTGCTGAGCGCGGTGGTGGTCTTCCTGCTGCGCAAGCGCGGGGGAGTGCCCCTGGTGGTGGCCCTGTGCGTCGGCGGGCTCCTCGGCTCGCTGCTGGCCTGGCGGCTCGGCGTGTGGCTCGGCCCCCAGCAGGACGTCGTCGCGCACGCCAGGGCCGTGGGCGAGGGGAAGACCTTCTCGGCCCCGATCCGGCTGGGCGCCAAGGGCGCGCTGCTGGCCTGGCCGCTGGCCGCCCTCGTGGTGCACCTCGCGCTGACGGCCCTCTTCGGCCCCCGCGACCCGGACCCGTACGACCAGGAACCCCACGAGGGGCCTTCCCCGGCCTAGGCAGGAGGCGCGAGCGGCAGGGGGGAAAGGCCCGGGGCCCTCAGGTCCGTCCGATCGGGGCCAGTACGGCGTCCGTCAGCCGGGCCAGGTCCGCCGGTGACAGTTCGACCTCCAGGCCCCTGCGGCCCGCCGAGACGCAGATCGTGTCGTGGGACGACGCCGAGGCGTCCAGGACCGTGGGGAGCTTCTTGCGCTGGCCCAGCGGGCTGATGCCGCCGCGCACGTAGCCCGTGGTGCGTTCGGCGAGGGTCGGGTCCGCCATCGCCGCGCGCTTGCCGCCGACCGCCGACGCCAGGGCCTTCAGGTCGAGGGAGCCCGCCACCGGCACGACGGCCACCGTCAGGGCGCCGTCGACGTCCGCGACCAGCGTCTTGAACACCCGGTCCGGGCAGACGCCCATCGCCTCGGCCGCCTCCTCGCCGTAGGACGGGTGGGCCGGGTCGTGGTCGTAGGAGTGGACGGTGTGGGTTACGCCCGCCGCGCCCAGGGCCACGGTCGCGGGCGTCCCCCCGGACTGCTGCTGCTTCTTCGCCTTCTTCGCCATGCGTCCCCGGTCTCCTCGTGCTCGCCGTTCGCCCTGTCCGCCCCGTCGCCCCGCGTTCCCTCAGTTGAAGCTCGTGGGGCCGCTCGTCAGGTCCGCGGACGGCAACGACGGCAGATTACGGATGATCGCGGTCTCCGAGCGAAGGAGCCTCAGCTCGTCCCGCAGGCGCGAGGAGGTGTCCGGCGCCTGGAGCAGCCGCTGCTTGGTCGGGATGTCCAGCACCATCGCCGCCGCCACCAGGTACGACACCACGCTCGGCTCGTCCGGCAGTTCCGCGCCCGTGGCCAGCGACCGCTCCCGCGCGCCGGCCAGCCGCTTCTGGTACTGCCGGAAGGACCGCAGCACCCCCTCGGCCAGCGGGCCCGCCTCGTCGCCCGGTTCCTCGGTCAGTTCCTCCAGCTCGGCGGTGAGGAACGGCCCGGAGGCGTCCACCGACAGCAGCCGCACCCGTGTGGTGCCGGTCGCCAGCACCTCGAAGGTCCCGTCGGCCCGCTCCCGTATCGTCGCCGCGTCCGCCACGCAGCCCACGCCGTGGAGCGCCCTGGCGGGGTCGGGCCCGAAGCCGGCCGCGGGGCCGCGCTCGGGCAGTGCGGTCGGATCGGGCATGCCCGGAGCGCTCGGGGCCACCTCGTGGCCGTCGCGGATCGCCACGACGGCGAACCGGCGCGGTTCGTCCTCGGGCGTCTTCAGCAGAGCGCGCAGCATCGCGCGGTAGCGCTCCTCGAACACGTTCAGGGGCAGCACGAGCCCCGGGAACAGCACCGAGTTCAGGGGGAAGAGGGGAAGCCGGACGGTGGTCACGGCGCAAAAGCCTAATGGCCGCGCGCCCCGGCCCGTCCGCCGCGCCCGGTTCAGGGGGTGCGCGCGGCTCTGGTGAGCGGGACGGAGCGGACGTCGGCGCGCACTTCCAGGAACAGGCCGAGCGGGTCGTCGGAGAACCGGTCCCAGGGGAAGGAGGTGGCGTACGGGCCGATCAGACGCAGCTGGACGAGCGCGTCCTCGTGGCGGTCCAGGCACACCAGGACGTACGTGAGCAGGTTGCGCAGCTCCGCGTGCCGGGGCGTCGCCGCCGGGACGAGGGCGGACAGCGCGATCGCCCGGTCCGCCGCCGCCTCCAGCCGGGAGCGCTCCACCCAGGGCCCGCCGCCGTCGGCGAGGCAGGCGAAGGCGACCCGCGCCGGCAGGCCCTGCACGAGGGCGTCGGCGGGGGCGTCCTGGGCGGCCCGGTCGGCGAAGTCGAAGCACTCCCGAAGCGAGCCGTGCGGTGCATGGGGTCCGTGCGGTGCATGGGGGCCGTGCGGCGCACGGGAGCTGTGCGGTGCGTGCGAGCCGTACGGTGCCCAGCAGCCCTGCGGTGCTTGGGAGCTGTGCTGGGGCGCGTGTGCGCCGCGTGCGGCGTGGTGTGGTGCGTGTGGCCTGTTTGAGCCGGGCCCTGTGTTCCCCGGCGGGACGCAGCAGACGGTGGCCAGGTACCGCAGGGCGGCCACGTGGCAGCCGTGGTGGTGCGGGGCGCGGCGCACCGCGGCGGCCCACAGCTCCTCGAAGTAGCGGTGCCCGGCGCGGCTGCCGCGCGCGTGGTCGAGCGCGACCCGCCAGGGCACCGGGTCCCGGTCGTCGGCGCGGGCGGCGGCGGTGATGAGCGGGCCGGCCTCGCGCAGCAGCTCTGCCCTGGCCGGTGAGGGCCAGGCGCGGTCCACGGCGAGCTGGGCGGTGAGCAGCAGCGCGTCCGGGTCGCCGGGTGCGGCGGCGCGCCAGGCGTCCAGCCACTCGCCGCGGGCGGCCGCGAACGCTGCCAGGCGCCGCGTATAGCCGTCGCGGTCCTCCCACTCCGCCCGCTCCCGGGCGCGGGCGAGCAGGTGCGCGGCGGGTCCGTAGGCGCCCCGCGCGGCGGCGACCAGGGCCGGGCCCAGCCGGTCGTCCGGCGCGTCGAGGAGCACCTCGTCGTCGGCGGCCAGGCCGGCCGGCGGCGGCCCGGTGGCGGGGGCCGGGGTTCTGGTCATCCGGGTGGGGCGGATGAAGGGGGGCAGCAGAGCCATGGTGTCGACCATTGAAAGTCCGCAGGTCGCGGCGCGCCAGAGGGCCGGAGCAAGCCGGGGAAAGTTGTACGGCGACCGGTCAAGGTCAGGCAAAAAGGTGAGTGTTCAACAATTGTTCGGGCGGTGTTCACATGTCCGGACGGCACCGTCGCCGCCGGGGTCACCTGCGGCGCAGCAGGCGGGTCGCACCCGCCGCCACCGTGGTGGCCAGCGTCCAGCCCAGCAGGACCATCGCCGCCGCGAGCCACTGCCAGAGGCCGTCCAGCTGCCACTGGCTGGCCTGGCCGAAGTCGACGACCGGGAGCAGCAGGTCGAGCGCGTACAGGGCGGGGTTCCACTGCTGCTGGGCGCCGCCGGGGCCGGGCGCGGGACGACCGGCGTGCGCGAAGGCGAGCGACCCGGCCGCCCACAGCACCGCCATCCACAGCGCGGCCCTCCCCGGCCGGTACCCGTAGGCCACGGCCCCGTCCTGCACGTACCCCCACAGCCGGGCCGCGGGCGGCAGGGTCTCGCGCCGGCGGCGGTGCTTGGCGAGCAGCACCTCGCGCGCGTCCTCGTCCTCGCCGGCCTCGCGCAGCACCGCTGCCAGCCGCTCGTACGGCTCCGGGTTGTACTCGGCGGTCGCCGCCGCCACCCAGTCCAGGCGCTCGGTCAGCGGGAACGGGCCGCGCGGCACGAGGTTCTCGTAGACGAAGCCGCCCATGTGCAGGTTGCCGGGCCCGGGCCAGCCGGCCGCCCGGTCGACGAGGGTGGCGATCCGCGCGCCGGACAGCACCACCTGGCCGCGCGGCGGACGCTCCCCGAGAAAGCGCAGCTCGGGGGCCTGCACCCGGCGCAGGGACAGCGCCTGCTCGTCGGTGAAGGAGAACCGGGCCCCCTCCAGGTCGACGGCCTCCCCGAACCGCCCGTCGTCCAGCCGCAGCCCGCCCTGGCACGCGAACGGCTGGATCCGCGTCCCGCGCGCGGGAGTCACCCCGCTCAGCAGCGGGGCGCCGAGGGCGGCCGGGGTCAGGTAGAGGGTGCGGCCGACGGTCAGCTGGGGCGCGTTCAGCGCGAAGCGCGTGTAGGGACTCGTCACCTGGGCGCCGCGCAGGCTCACGGAGGCGCCCACCTTGGCGCCGCGCATGCTGACCTCGCCGTGCGCCCGGAGCAGCTCGGCCTGGAGGTCCTGGCCCACGATCAGCCCGTCGGCGGCGATCGACCGCCCGGCGCGGTCGTGGTGCACGCTCGCCTGGTTGAGCAGCAGGTCCGTGCCGATCCGCGCGTCGGTGAGCCGGATGCCCGCCGGGAAGCGGCAGTGCGGCAGGTGCAGGTCGCCCTCGGTGTGCACGCGGGCGGCCTCCAGGCGCGGCACCGCGCAGTCCACCATGCGCACGGTGGTGAAGCGGGCCTCGGGCAGCAGCACCTCGTTCTCGAACCGGCAGCCCATCAGCTCCACGTAGGGCACCACCGTGCCCCCGGCGAGGTCGAGCGTGCCCGTGATCCGCAGCCCGGTCAGCTTCAGGGACGAGACGCGCCCGGCGAGCGCGGGCGGTCCGTCCAGCAGCAGCCAGCAGACCACGCGCGCGCGTACGCTCCGCTCGGGCCCCCAGGGGTGCGGGCCGTGCGGGTCGTCCACCGCCGCGTCCCCGCTGCGCAGGTCGTACACACTGCCGTTGCGGAAGGCCTGCCACATCCCGGCCTCGACGTCGGTCAGGTCGTCCGGCAGGTCCCCGGCGCGTCTGCCGGTCCCCTCGGTCACGGTTCTTCCCTTCTTCCCCAGCTACTCGCTGGTTCGGTCGTTTTGTACAACCGGTGATGCCCGTTGTGTGACGGTCTGAACGCGGAATGTGAAGGTGATCTTCCGACTTGTCGCAGAAGGCCGGAACCGTGCGTTCCCAGGTTCTGTATCAGCCATTGATACAGGCGGACGGTGCCCGAGCGCGGTCTGAGAGAATTGGAGACGTGATCTCCCGAATCGATCTGCGCGGCGACGCCCTCCCCGAGGGCCCCGCCCTGCGTGACCTGCTGCCCCGAGCCGACTTCGACGTCTCGGCCGCCCTGGAGAAGGTGCGTCCGATCTGCGAGGCCGTGCATCATCGTGGCGACGCGGCACTGATCGACTTCGCCGAGAAGTTCGACGGGGTACGACTGGAATCGGTGCGGGTTCCGGCCCGGGCGATCGCGGACGCCCTGGAGCGGCTGGACCCGGCCGTGCGCGCCGCCCTGGAGGAGTCCATCCGCCGGGCCCGCCTCGTCCACCGCGCCCAGCGCCGCACCTCGCACACCACCCAGGTCGTGCCCGGCGGCTCGGTGACCGAGAAGTGGGTCCCGGTCGAGCGCGTCGGGCTGTACGCGCCCGGCGGCCGGTCGGTCTACCCGTCCTCCGTGATCATGAACGTCGTACCCGCCCAGGAGGCCGGCGTCGAGTCCGTCGCGCTCGCCTCCCCGGCCCAGGCCGAGTTCGGCGGGCTGCCCCACCCGACGATCCTCGCCGCCTGCGCCCTGCTCGGCGTCGACGAGGTGTACGCCGCGGGCGGCGCCACCGCCGTCGCGATGTTCGCCTACGGCACCGAGTCCTGCCCGCCCGCGAACATGGTCACCGGCCCCGGCAACATCTGGGTCGCCGCCGCCAAGCGCTACTTCACCGGCCGCATCGGCATCGACGCGGAGGCCGGCCCGACCGAGATCGCCGTCCTCGCCGACGCCACCGCCGACCCGGCGCACGTCGCCTCCGACCTGATCAGCCAGGCCGAGCACGACCCGCTGGCCGCCGCCGTCCTGGTCACCGACTCCACCGACCTCGCGGACGCCGTGGAGAAGGAGCTGGAGCCCCAGGTCGCGGCCACCAAGCACATCGAGGACCGCATCCGCCCGGCCCTGTCCGGCCGGCAGTCCGCCATCGTGCTGGTCGACGGCCTGGAGGAGGGCCTGAAGGTGGTCGACGCCTACGGCGCCGAGCACCTGGAGATCCAGACGGCCGACGCCGCCGCCGTCGCCGAGCGCGTGCGCAACGCGGGAGCCGTCTTCATCGGCCCCTGGGCGCCCGTCTCGCTCGGCGACTACGCCGCCGGTTCCAACCACGTGCTGCCCACCGGCGGCTGCGCCTGCCACTCCTCGGGCCTGTCCGTGCAGTCCTTCCTGCGCGGCATCCACATCGTCGACTACACCCGCGACGCCCTCGCCGAGGTCGCCCACCACGTGGTGACGCTGGCGGAGGCGGAGGACCTGCCCGCGCACGGCGCGGCGGTCAAGGCGAGGTTCGGCTGGAAGGTACCCGAGAGCAAGTGAGCGACGTGAGGATCGACGATCTTCCCGTACGGGACGAGCTGCGCGGCAAGTCCCCCTACGGCGCCCCCCAGTTGGACGTCCCCGTACGGCTGAACACGAACGAGAACCCCTACCCGCTGCCCGAACCGCTCGTCGAGCGGATCGCCGAGCGGGTACGGGAGGCGGCCCGCGACCTCAACCGCTACCCGGACCGGGACGCGGTCGAGCTGCGCACCGAACTGGCGAAGTACCTGACGCGGACCGGCGGCCACCCGCTCGCCGTCGAGAACATCTGGGCGGCCAACGGTTCCAACGAGGTCATCCAGCAGCTCCTGCAGGCCTTCGGCGGCCCCGGCCGTACCGCGATCGGCTTCGAGCCGTCGTACTCGATGCACGCGCTCATCGCGCGCGGCACGGGCACCGGCTGGATCTCCGGGCCGCGCCGTGAGGACTTCACCATCGACCTCGCCGCCGCCGAGCGGGCGATCGCCGAGCAGCGGCCCGACGTGGTCTTCATCACCACCCCCAACAACCCCACCGGCAACACGGTCGAGGCGGAGACGGTCCTCGCGCTGTACGACGCGGCGCAGGCGGCGAAGCCGTCCATGGTGGTCGTCGACGAGGCGTACGTCGAGTTCAGCCACGGCCGCTCCCTGCTGCCGTACCTGGCGGGCCGGCCGCACCTCGTCGTCTCCCGCACCATGTCCAAGGCGTTCGGCGCGGCCGGGCTGCGCCTGGGCTATCTGGCCGCCCACCCCGCGGTCGTGGACGCCCTCCAGCTGGTCCGGCTGCCGTACCACCTCTCGGCGATCACCCAGGTCACCGCACTGGCCGCGCTGGAGCACACCGACACACTGCTGAAGTACGTCGAGCAGCTGAAGGCCGAGCGGGACCGGCTGGTCACCGAACTGCGCGCGATCGGCTACGACGTCACCGAGTCGGACGCCAACTTCGTCCAGTTCGGGCGGTTCGCCGACTCCCACACCGCATGGCGGCGGATCCTCGACCGGGGCGTCCTGGTCCGCGACAACGGCGTACCGGGATGGCTGCGGGTCAGCGCCGGCACCCCGGACGAGAACGACGCGTTCCTCGATGCGGTGCGCGACCTCAAGAAGGAACAGGAGCAGAGCGGATGAACCGCGTCGGGCGCGTGGAGCGCACCACCAAGGAGACCTCCGTCCTGGTCGAGATCGACCTCGACGGCACCGGGAAGACCGACATCGCCACCGGCGTCGGCTTCTACGACCACATGCTCGACCAGCTCGGCCGGCACGGCCTGTTCGACCTGACCGTGAAGACCGACGGCGACCTGCACATCGACTCCCACCACACCATCGAGGACACCGCCCTCGCGCTCGGCGCCGCCTTCAAGCAGGCGCTCGGCGACAAGGTGGGGATCTACCGCTTCGGCAACTGCACGGTCCCGCTGGACGAGTCCCTCGCCCAGGTCACCGTCGACCTCTCCGGCCGCCCCTACCTCGTGCACACCGAGCCCGAGAACATGGCGCCGATGATCGGCGAGTACGACACCACGATGACCCGGCACATCCTGGAGTCCTTCGTCGCCCAGGCCCAGGTCGCCCTGCACGTGCACGTGCCCTACGGGCGCAACGCCCACCACATCGTGGAGTGCCAGTTCAAGGCGCTGGCCCGGGCCCTGCGGTACGCCAGCGAACGCGACCCGCGCGCGGCCGGCATCCTGCCCTCCACGAAGGGCGCCCTGTAACCGCCATGAACAGCTTCTCCACCATCCTGATCGTCCTCGGCCTCTTCCTGGGCGGCGGCGTCTACTCCTTCGCCAAGCAGAAGATGCCCACGAGCCTGATCGTGCTGCTGTCCATCGGCGCCGCGATGTGCATCTTCGCGGGCGTGCTGCGGCTGGAGGTGTGACGTGGGCAGCCCCGCCGCCAAGAAGGTCGTCGTCTTCGACTACGGCTTCGGCAACGTCCGCTCCGCCGAGCGGGCGCTCGCCCGCACCGGCGCCGACGTCGAGATCACCCGTGACTTCGACGCCGCGATGAACGCCGACGGCCTGCTGGTACCCGGCGTCGGCGCCTTCGCCGCCTGCATGCGCGGCCTCAAGGAGGCCCGCGGGGACTGGATCATCGACCGCAGGCTGTCCGGCGGACGCCCCGTCATGGGCATCTGCGTCGGCATGCAGATCCTCTTCGCCCGCGGCATCGAGCACGGCGTCGAGGCCGAGGGCCTGGACGAGTGGCCCGGCACGGTCGCGCCGCTGGAGGCCGACGTCGTCCCGCACATGGGCTGGAACACCGTCGAGGCACCCGCCGGCTCCGAGCTGTTCGCCGGTCTCGACGCCGACGCCCGCTTCTACTTCGTGCACTCCTACGCCGTCCAGGACTGGCGACTGGAGGTGCACAACCCGGCGATGCACGCCCCCAAGGTCACCTGGGCCACCCACGGCAAGCCCTTCGTGGCCGCCGTGGAGAACGGCGCCCTGTGGGCCACCCAGTTCCACCCCGAGAAGTCCGGCGACGCCGGAGCGCAGCTGCTGAACAACTGGATCGGAACCCTGTGATGGCTTCGAAGCTCGAACTCCTGCCCGCCGTCGACGTCCGCGACGGCCAGGCCGTCCGCCTCGTGCACGGCGAGTCCGGGACCGAGACCTCCTACGGTTCCCCGCTGGAGGCCGCCCTCGCCTGGCAGCGCTCGGGTGCCGAGTGGCTGCACCTGGTCGACCTCGACGCCGCCTTCGGCACCGGAGACAACCGCGCCCTGATCGCCGAGGTCGCCCACGCCATGGACATCAAGGTCGAGCTGTCCGGCGGCATCCGCGACGACGACACCCTCGCCGCCGCGCTCGCCACCGGCTGCACCCGCGTCAACCTCGGCACCGCCGCCCTGGAGACCCCCGAGTGGGTCGCCGGCGTCATCGCCGAGCACGGCGACAAGATCGCCGTCGGCCTCGACGTACGCGGCACCACGCTGCGCGGCCGCGGCTGGACCCGCGACGGCGGCGACCTCTACGAGACGCTCGCGCGCCTGGACAAGGAGGGCTGCGCCCGCTACGTCGTCACCGACATCGCCAAGGACGGCACCCTCCAGGGCCCCAACCTGGAGCTGCTGAAGAACGTCTGCGCGGCGACCGACCGCCCGGTGGTCGCCTCCGGCGGCGTCTCCTCGCTCGCCGACCTGCGCGCGCTCGCCTCTCTCGTGCCGCTCGGTGTCGAGGGCGCCATCGTCGGGAAGGCCCTGTACGCGAAGGCGTTCACGCTCGAAGAGGCCCTGGAGGAAGTGTCGTCATGACGTCCGATGCCGTACGGCGCGTGCAGAGCGGAGTTCCCTGGGAAGAGACGTTCGGATTCGCACGGGCCGTCGCGGCGGGCGACCGCGTCCTGGTGGCGGGCACCACCGCCTTCCGGGGCGAGGTGCTGTACGGGGAGGGCGACCCGTACGAACAGGCGAAGACCGCCTTCACCAGCGCGATCGAGGCGATCGGCGAGTTCGGGCTCGGCGCGGAGTCCGTGATCCGGACCCGTATGTATCTGAGCCACGCCCGGGACCTGGACGCTGTGGGCCGTGCCCACAAGGAGCTGTTCGACGCGGTCCGCCCGGTGTCGACCCTGCTCGTCGTGGAGGGGTTCGTCGACCCGCGCGTCCTGGTCTCGGTGGAACTCGAAGCATTCAGAGGAAAATCGAAGGAGCCCGATTCATGACCCTGGCGGTCCGAGTCATCCCCTGCCTGGACGTGGACAACGGCCGGGTCGTCAAGGGCGTCAACTTCCAGAACCTGCGCGACGCGGGCGACCCCGTCGAGATGGCCAAGGTGTACGACGCCGAGGGCGCCGACGAGCTGACGTTCCTGGACATCACCGCGTCCTCGGGTGACCGGGAGACGACCTACGACGTCGTGCGCCGCACCGCCGAGCAGGTGTTCATCCCGCTCACGGTCGGCGGCGGCGTCCGTACGGCCGAGGACGTGGACCGGCTGCTGCGGGCGGGCGCCGACAAGGTGGGCGTCAACACGGCCGCGATCGCCCGGCCGGAACTGATCCGGGAGATCGCCGAGCGCTTCGGCCGCCAGGTGCTGGTCCTGTCGGTCGACGCGCGCCGCACGGCTGCCGGTTCCTTCGAGGTGACCACCCACGGCGGTCGCCGCGGCACCGGCATCGACGCGGTGGAGTGGGCGCACCGGGCCGCCGAGCTGGGCGCGGGGGAGATCCTGCTGAACTCCATGGACGCGGACGGCACGAAGGACGGCTACGACCTGGAGATGATCGCGGCCGTCCGCAAGCACGTCACCGTTCCCGTGATCGCCTCCGGCGGCGCCGGCCGGCTCGCCGACTTCCCGCCGGCGATCGCGGCGGGCGCGGACGCGGTCCTCGCGGCCTCGGTGTTCCACTTCGGCGATCTGCGCATCGGTCAGGTCAAGGAGACGCTGCGCGAGGCCGGTCACCCGGTGAGGTGACCTCTGCCGAGGAGGGCCCCGGCTGCGCCACGGGCGGCCGGGGCTTTTTCACGGTCAGACCCGCAAGGAAAGTTGCGCAAGATTGATTGCGCAATATCTGTTGTGCAATTTTTCTTGTGCATCTACTCTGAGGGCATGCCGGAGAGAGAAAGAGACCGCAGGATCCAGGACCTGGGCACGCTGAAGGCGATCGCCCACCCGCTGCGCATGAACCTGTACCGGGCGCTGACCATCGCCCGTACGGCGACCGCCTCCCAGCTCGCCGGGCAGGTCGACGAAGCCGTCTCCCTGGTCAGCTACCACCTGCGCAAGCTGGCCGAGCACGGCCTCATCGAGGAGGCCGAACCGCAGACCACCGACGGCAGGGAACGCTGGTGGCGCCCCGCCACGGACGGCGTCAGCATCCATGACGAGGACTTCTCCGACGCCCCCGAGAAGGCGGCCGCGCACACCGCCGCCAGCCGTCTGTTCTTCGAGCAGCGCGCCGACATGTACCGCCGCTTCCTCGACGAGCGCGCCCACTGGGGCGCCGCCTGGAACGCGGCGTCCGACTCCGCCGAATGGCTTCTCAAGCTCACGCCGGACGAACTGACCGAGCTGTCCCGGCGCATGTACGACCTCGTCCGCGAGTACGAGGAACGCGGCCGCGCCGCCGTCACCGCCGGCGACACCGGAGGCCGCGAGAACGTCGCGGTCCACACGTACGCCTTCCCGTTCCGCACCTGAACGGCCCGGGGCGCACGCCCGGACGGCCCACGGTGTCCGGTGTCCGGTGACCGGTTCTTGACCGCTGCGCCTCGTCCGCGTCGGGGTGTCCGGCGGTGGCCTCCGTGCCCGGCCCGCGTTGTGGATTCCGGCGCCTGACCTCCGGTCCGGTCCGGTCCGCTTCCGGCGACCGATGCCTGGCCTCTGCGCCGATCCCGCCTCCGGGGCCCGGTGGCCGGTGCCCGGTGGCTGGTGGCCGGCCCAGGGGGTCTGCCCGTCCTGGGGCTGCCGGTGTTCGGCGCTCGATCTCCGCGTACGGTCCGGCCCCGGGGCTCCTCTGTGGGGCCCGTTCCGGCGGGCGGTGCTCTGACCTCCGGGTCCGGCCTCCGCCCCGAGTACGGCCTCCGCCCTCAGCCCTGCTTTCCGCCCCGGCGTCCGGCCCTGTCGCGGCGGCCCGTGCCAGACCACTTTGCGTCCGGCCTCCCCCTCCTGCCCCGCCCCCGACGTCCGGCCCCGCTCCCGGCGTTCGGCGTCCGGCCATCGCGCCTGAGAGGACGTACCACCGTGACCACCACGCTTACGCCCGTGTCGGATCCGCCCGGCAGACCGGCCCACCGTGACCCCAATGTCCTGCGCTGGCTCGGCGGATACGCGTCGTCCGCGATCGGTGACAACGTCTACTACATCGCACTGTCCTGGGCGGCCGTCCAGTCCGGCACCCCCGCGCAGGCCGGACTCGTCACGGCGGCCAGCGCCCTGCCCCGCGCGCTGCTGATGCTGGGCGGGGGAGTGGTGGCCGACCGCTACGGGCCGCGCCGTGTCGTCCTCTCCAGCACCGCCGCGCGCAGCGCCCTCGTCCTGACCGCCGCCGTCCTGCTCCTCGTCACCAGCCCCGGCCTGTGGGTGCTGGGCGCGGTCGCCGTGCTCTTCGGTGTCGTCGACGCCGTCTTCCTGCCCGCCGCGGGCGCCCTGCCCGCGCGGATCACCGACCGCTCCCAGCTCGCCCGGGTCCAGGGCATGCGAGGCCTCGCCACCCGGCTCGCCAACGTCCTCGGCGGCCCCCTCGGCGGCATCGGCGTCGCCCTCGGCGGCACCGCGGGAGCGTTCGGCCTGGCCGCCCTCCTCGTGGGCATGTCCCTGCCGCTCCTGCTGACCGTCCGCGCCGGCCGGCCGGCCGATGACGA
The DNA here is from genome assembly GCF_042268205.1 of Streptomyces sp. NPDC056160. NCBI lineage: Bacteria > Bacillati > Actinomycetota > Actinomycetes > Kitasatosporales > Streptomycetaceae > Streptomyces > Streptomyces sp. NPDC056160. The sequence goes on along the minus strand of NZ_JBHJUW010000007.1, from coordinate 59,000 downwards.
CCGGGCCGGCAGGCCCGCGGTCCTCGGCGAACTGCGGGACGGACTGCGCCACATCCGGCAGGACCCCGTCCTGCGCCCCCTCGTCCTCGCCATCGCCCTCAGCGACCTCGGCTTCGTCGGACCCATGAACCTCGGGCTGACCCTGCTCGCCCAGCAGCGCCACTGGGGGTCGTCCGGCATGGGCTGGGTGCTCGCCGGCTTCGGCACCGGCGCAGGGGCGGCCTCGCTCCTGCTGACCTGGCGCGGCCGGGTGCCGCGTGCCGCAGTGGTGACCGCGGTCGCCAACCTGCTGTCCGCCGTGGCGGTCGCGGCGCTCGCGCAGGTGCCGTCCGTGCCGGCGGCGGCCGGCGTGGCCGTGCTCATCGGTGTGAGCGCCGGTCTCGCCGGGGCGCTGTGCGGAGCGCTGGTCCAGGCCAGGGCCGGCGCCGCCTACATCGGCCGGGTGACCTCGGTCTCCACCCTCGTCGGCTTCGGCGTCGCGCCGCTCACCTTCCCGCTGGTCGGCGCGGCCGTCGCCCTGTGGGGCACCGGGCCAGTGTTCGCGGGCTGCGCCGCGGTGAGCGGGCTCGCGGGACTCGTCGTCCTGGGAGTCCGTGACCTGCGCCGCGCCGAACTTCCGTGATTTCCCGGCTTCCTGACTCGCCGGCTCGCTGGCTTCCCGACTCCGGGGGGGGCCGTCGGCCCCGGGGCCCCGGGGCCCCGGGCCTGCGCCACGCGACCCCTCGGGTCCACGCCACGCCGACCACCTCTGCCGTCGGCCCGGGAACCGGCGGTCTCTGGTTCCTCACCTGAGGGCTGACCGGCCGCGCCCCCGCCCTGGGGCGAACCGCCCCAGCCCCGTCCCCGGAGACCGACCTAGGGCCCGGCCCCGGGTCAGAACCCCAGCTGCTTCGTCTCCGACACCTTCGCGATCGCGTCCTGCTCGCCCTCCAGCTCCACCCGCGCCGCGTTCTGCCGGCCGAAGGCGAACAGCAGCAGCTCCGCGGGTTCGCCGGTCGCCGTGACCACGGGTGTGCCGCGGTGGGCGACGGCCGTCTCGCCGTTCGGGCGGCGCAGTACCAGGCCCGTCGGGATGCCCCGGCCCAGCAGCCGCGCGGTCCGCTCCAGCCGTGACCACAGAGCCTCCTGGAAGACCGGGTCCAGCTCGCGCGGCGACCAGTCCGGCTGGGCCCGGCGGACGTCCTCCGCGTGCACGTAGAACTCGACGGTGTTGGCCGCCTCGTCGACCTGCTTGAGCTGGAAGGGTGAAAAACGCGGCGGGCCGGTCCTGATCAGCTGGATCAGCTCCTCGTACGGCTTCGCGGCGTACTCCTCCAGGACCTTCTCCAGCCGGGACGCCAGCGGCTTGATCAGCGCGCCCCCCGCCGCGTCCGGGCGCCGCTCGCGCACCACCACGTGCGCGGCGAGGTCACGGGTGCGCCAGCCCTCGCAGAGGGTGGGCGCCTCCGGGCCGGCGGTCTCCAAGAGGTCGGCGAGCAGGAGCCGTTCACGCTTGGCAAAGGTCGACATGGCCTCAGCCTACGACTCCACGGCAGGTCCGCCCACCGGACGGCCGCCCCCGGTCGCCGGCCGCGCGCGGCACAATGGCACCCATGACCAGCACGCCCGGCACCCCCCGGCCCAGCAGCCTCGACCCCGAGATCGCCGCACGCCTCAAGCGCGACGCCGACGGACTCGTCCCCGCCATCGCCCAGCAGTACGACACCGGCGAGGTACTCATGCTCGGCTGGATGGACGACGAGGCGCTGCACCGCACGCTGACCACGGGCCGCTGCACCTACTGGTCGCGCAGCCGCCAGGAGTACTGGGTCAAGGGCGACACCTCCGGGCACGTCCAGCGGGTCAGGTCCGTCGCGCTCGACTGCGACGCCGACACCGTGCTGGTCAAGGTCGACCAGGCCGGCGCCGCCTGCCACACCGGTGACCGCACGTGCTTCGACGCCGACGTCCTGGCCGGGGCCGAGGACGCCGGCGGCGACCGTGCCCGCTCCGGCGCCGCCGCCGCGGATCAGTAGGGTCGGCCGCCATGGACCTCGAGACCTTCCGCAAACTGGCCGGCGACCGCCGCGTCATCCCGGTCACCCGCAAGCTCCTCGCCGACGGCGACACCCCCGTCGCGCTCTACCGCAAACTCGCCGCCGAGCGTCCCGGCACGTTCCTGCTGGAGTCCGCCGAGAACGGGCGCACCGCGTTCCAGTGGTCTCGCTACTCCTTCATCGGCGTCCGCAGCTCGGCCACCCTCACCGAGCAGGACGGCCGCACCCACTGGCTGGGCACCCCGCCGGTCGGCGTCCCCGTCGAGGGCGACCCGCTCGCCGCCCTGCGGGCCACCGTCGAGGCCCTGCACACCCCCCGCGACCTCGCCCACGACCTGGGACTGCCGCCCTTCACCGGCGGCATGGTCGGCTACCTCGGCTACGACATCGTGCGCCGCCTGGAGAAGATCGGCCCCGGCGAGCGGGACGATCTGAAGCTCCCCGAGCTGACCATGCTGCTCACCTCCGACCTCGCCGTCCTCGACCACTGGGACGGCACGGTGCTGCTGATCGCCAACGCGATCAACCACAACGACCTCGACACCGGCGTGGACGAGGCCCACGCGGACGCCGTCGCCCGGCTCGACGCGATGGAGGCCGACCTGTCCCGGCCCGTCGCCCAGCCCCCGGCCGCCCTCCCGCCCTCCGAACTGCCCGAGTACACCGCCCTGTGGGGCGGCGCCGACTTCCGGGCGGCCGTCGAGGACGTCAAGGAGCGCATCCGCGCGGGGGAGGCGTTCCAGGTCGTCCCCTCCCAGCGCTTCGAGACGCCGTGCTCGGCGAGTGCGCTGGACGTCTACCGGGTGCTGCGGGCCACCAACCCGTCGCCGTACATGTACCTGTTCCGCTTCGACGGCTTCGACGTCGTGGGCTCCTCGCCCGAGGCGCTGGTGAAGGTCGAGGACGGGCGGGCCATGGTCCACCCCATCGCCGGCACCCGGCCCCGCGGCGCCACCCCGCAGGAGGACCAGAACCTCGCCGACGAACTCCTCGCCGACCCCAAGGAGCGCGCCGAGCACCTGATGCTCGTCGACCTCGGCCGCAACGACCTGGGCCGGGTCTGCGAGCCGGGCTCCGTCGAGGTCGTCGACTTCATGTCCGTCGAGCGGTACTCGCACGTCATGCACATCGTCTCGACGGTCACCGGCCGCGTCACCGCCGGCCGCAGCGCCTTCGACGTGCTGACCGCCTGCTTCCCGGCGGGCACCCTGTCCGGCGCGCCGAAGCCCCGCGCGATGCAGATCATCGACGAACTGGAGCCGTCGCGGCGCGGGTTGTACGGCGGCTGCGTCGGCTACCTCGACTTCGCCGGCGACTCCGACACCGCCATCGCCATCCGCACCGCGCTGCTGCGCGACGGCACCGCCTACGTCCAGGCGGGCGCGGGCATCGTCGCCGACTCCGACCCGGTGGCCGAGGACACCGAGTGCCGCAACAAGGCCGCCGCGGTGCTGCGGGCGGTGCACACCGCCAACCGGCTGGCCCCGTAGGCCGACTGCGGCAAGCGGGCGGGCGGCGGATGGGGTGCATCTCACGGAACCCCGGGTGACGGTCCGCCCGTCCCGCAGGCGATAGTGGAGTACGTGACTGCCGTACCTCACCCCCGTCCCGAAGCCGCCGCCCCCGCCCGGTCCGGCCGCCGCAGCCTCGCCGTCGCCCTGCTGTGCGGCGCGCTCGGCGCGGCCGTCGCGCTGCTGGCCTCCCGGCAGCGCTGGGCGGAGGGCACCGCGTCGGTGGCCGGCGGCGCCTTCCCGCTGACCGCCAAGGGCAGCGAGGTCACGGGCGTGCCCGCGGCGCTCGCCATAGTGGGCCTGGCCGCCCTCGTCGCCGTCTTCGCCGTGCGCCGATCCGGCCGGCTGCTGGTCGCAGCCCTCCTCGCGCTCTCCGGCGCGGGCACCGCCGCCGCGGCGCTCGCCGGCGGGTCCGACGGCAAGGTGCTCGACGGCAAGGCCGCGCAGGCCTCCGGCGACACCGCCGCCACCGCCGCCTCGCTCAGCCACACCGGCTGGCCCTACGTCGCCGCCGCGGGCGGGGTGCTCCTCCTGCTCGCCGGGCTGCTGGCCCTGCGCTACGGCCGCCTGTGGCCCGCGATGTCCGGCCGCTACGAGCGCGCGGGGGCACCCCGCCCCCGCGCGCCCAAGCCCCTCGACCCCGACCGCCCGGAGGACCTGTGGAAGGCCCTGGACCGCGGTGAGGACCCGACGGGCACCGGCCCGGCCTGAGCGCCGCCCGGCGAACTCCGCCTTCCCGATGTGGTGAAACGGGTGCGCGATGAGCCACCCCCGCTCACGTCCCGTGCACGCGTACGGGACAATGGAACCGAGCGTCCGGCTCAGAAACGTACAAGCAACGAGGAGCAAGTCATGGCGGGCAGCAGCCACGGTCACACCCCGGCCGCCTGGACCGGTGTCATCATCGCCTTCATCGGTTTCCTGGTCTCGGGCGCCTTCATGGTGATGGCCCAGCCGGTCGGCTTCTGGGTCGGCATGGGTGTCGTGCTGCTCGGCGGTGTCGTCGGCGGCATCATGCGCATGATGGGCATGGGCCAGAAGAACGAGCACCCGGTGCACCAGGTCGCCGCCAAGGGCGCGCCGGCCGGCGCCAAGGGCTGACACCGCCGCGGCGGACCCGTACGACACGACGTGGAGGGGCGGCCCGGCGCCGCCCCTCACGCGTCGCACCGGCCCTTCGGAGCCCTCCGAGGGCCGTGCCGCCCGCACACAGTGGGCCGCGGGCACCGCTCCTCGCGCGCACGCGCCGCGTTGCGGGCAGAATGCCAGGGGTGAACGCCGACAGTCAGCGGGTGGTGCAGGGGCGGACGCCCCTTCCCCGGCCCCGGTGTGCGCCCGAGGGCCGACCGCGGCCGGAAGGGGGGACCAGGGCCGTGCTCGGGCGGCTCGTCGTCCCCGGCGCGGTCCTCGCGGCCGTCGCCGGAGCCTTCGCGTACGTCGGGGCGGTGGACCCCAACCAGCCCGGCCACTACCCGGCCTGCCCCCTGCTGCGCTGCACCGGCCTGTACTGCCCCGGCTGCGGCGGGCTGCGCAGCGCCCACGCCTTCGTCCACGGCGACCTGCTCACGGCCCTGCGGGACAACGCGCCGGCCGTCGCCGGCTACCTGGCCTTCGCCGTGCTGTGGGCCCTCTGGGCGGTCCGCTCGATCCGCGGGCGGCCCCTGCGGATCGAGCCGCGCCCCGTACACCTGTGGACGCTGGGCATCCTGTTCGCGGCCTTCGCGGTTGTCCGGAACCTGCCCTTCGGCGGCTGGCTCCACCCTTGATCGTCCGGTGTCTGTCCAGGTAATGGGACCGAGGTCGGCCGGATGCGAGGCCTCGCCCCTCCTGCGGATACCATCGCAGTGACCACCGGTTCCGCCCGCTTGATCCGCCAGATCCGCCCGATCCGCCTCAAGCGGTCCGCCGGAGGCCGCTCGATCCGCTGGAACATCCCACCGTCTGGAAGGGGGCCGCTCGCGTGAGTGTGCTCGACGAGATCATCGACGGAGTCCGTGCCGACCTTTCGGAGCGGCAGGCGCGCGTCAGCCTCGACGAGCTCAAGGAGCGCGCGGCGAAGGCGCCGGCCGCCAAGGACGGGGTGGCCGCCCTGCGCGGCGACGGCGTCAAGGTCATCTGCGAGGTCAAGCGCTCCAGCCCGTCCAAGGGTGCGCTGGCCGCGATCGCCGACCCGGCCGCACTCGCCGCCGACTACGAGGCCGGCGGCGCCTCCGTGATCTCGGTCCTGACCGAGCAGCGGCGCTTCGGCGGCTCGCTCGCCGACCTGGAGGCCGTCCGCGCCCGCGTGGACATCCCGGTGCTGCGCAAGGACTTCATCGTCACGTCGTACCAGCTGTGGGAGGCCCGCGCCTACGGTGCCGACCTCGCCCTGCTGATCGTCGCCGCCCTCGACCAGCCGGCCCTGGAGTCGCTGATCGAGCGTGCCGTGTCCATCGGCCTCACCCCGCTCGTCGAGGTCCACGACGAGGAAGAGGTCGAACGCGCGGTCGACGCCGGCGCCAAGGTGATCGGCGTCAACGCCCGCAACCTGAAGACCCTCGAGGTCGACCGCGACACCTTCGAGCAGATCGCCCCGGAGATCCCCGCCCACATCGTCAAGGTCGCCGAGTCCGGCGTCCGCGGCCCGCACGACCTGATCGCCTACGCCAACGCCGGCGCCGACGCGGTCCTGGTCGGCGAGTCGCTGGTCACCGGCCGCGATCCGAAGACCGCCGTCGCCGACCTGGTGGCCGCCGGGACCCACCCGGCGCTGCGCCACGGGCGCGACTGAGCCGCTGGTCGAGCCGGTAGAATCGCCCCGATGACGCTTGTGACCACCGTGCCGACCACGGACCGGTACGCCCGCCTGGCGCGCGGCTGCCGGCCCCGTGGCTGCCGCGCGCCCGCCCGCCGGGTGCACGGCCGCCGGGTGCGGTACGTCATCGGTGACGAACCGGGCCAGGTCAACGGCATGCGATGGCAGCGCCCCTGAAGGGGCGCGGGGAACTGCGCGAGCGACCGCATCCGGCCCGCGGCCGGGAGTAGACCGCGCACGGGAGTGAACCCCCGCCCCCACGGCGAACAGTGTTCTTCCACGCACTCACCGTGAGGTTCTGGCATGCCCAGCGATTTCTTCTTCCCCGACCCGGAGGGTCACGTCCCCGACGCCGAGGGCTACTTCGGCGCCTACGGCGGCAAGTTCATCCCGGAGGCGCTCGTCGCCGCCGTGGACGAGGTCGCCGTCGAGTACGACAAGGCCAAGGCCGACCCCGCCTTCGCCCGCGAGCTGGACGACCTGCTCGTCCACTACACCGGTCGGCCCAGCGCCCTGACCGAGGTGCCCCGCTTCGCCGAGCACGCCGGCGGCGCCCGGGTGTTCCTCAAGCGCGAGGACCTGAACCACACCGGCTCCCACAAGATCAACAACGTGCTCGGCCAGGCGCTTCTCACCAAGCGCATGGGCAAGACCCGCGTCATCGCCGAGACCGGCGCCGGCCAGCACGGCGTGGCCACGGCCACCGCCTGCGCCCTGTTCGGCCTGGAGTGCACGATCTACATGGGCGAGATCGACACCCGGCGCCAGGCGCTGAACGTCGCCCGGATGCGCATGCTCGGCGCCGAGGTCGTGGCCGTGAAGTCCGGCAGCCGCACCCTGAAGGACGCCATCAACGAGGCGTTCCGCGACTGGGTCGCCAACGTCGACCGCACCCACTACCTGTTCGGCACCGTCGCGGGCCCCCACCCGTTCCCCGCCATGGTGCGCGACTTCCACCGGGTCATCGGCGTCGAGGCCCGCCGGCAGCTCCTGGAGCGCGCCGGACGGCTGCCCGACGCCGCGATCGCCTGCGTCGGCGGCGGCTCCAACGCCATCGGCCTCTTCCACGCCTTCATCCCCGACGAGGACGTCCGCCTGATCGGCTGCGAACCCGCCGGGCACGGCGTGGAGAGCGGCGAGCACGCGGCGACCCTGACCGCGGGCGAGCCCGGCGTCCTGCACGGCTCCCGCTCCTACGTCCTCCAGGACGACGAGGGCCAGATCACCGAGCCGTACTCCATCTCGGCCGGCCTGGACTACCCGGGCATCGGCCCCGAGCACTCCTACCTCAAGGACTCGGGCCGCGGCGAGTACCGCGCGGTCACCGACGACGCGGCCATGCAGGCCCTGCGCCTGCTGTCGCGCACCGAGGGCATCATCCCGGCCATCGAGAGCGCCCACGCGCTGGCCGGCGCGCTGGAGGTCGGCCGCGAGCTGGGTCCGGACGGGCTGCTCGTGGTCAACCTCTCCGGGCGCGGCGACAAGGACATGGACACCGCCGCCCGCTACTTCGGCCTGTACGACACCGACGCCGAGGTGGCCGCCGACGCGGCCGACACCGCCGAGATCGAGGGGGACGCCAAGTGAGCGGCGCCATCCAGCTTCTGTCGGACACCCTCGCCGCCGCCAAGGCAGAGGGCCGCTCGGCGCTCATCGCCTACCTCCCGGCCGGGTTCCCCACCGTGGACGGCGGCATCGAGGCGATCAAGGCCGTCTTCGACGGCGGCGCGGACGTCGTCGAGGTGGGCCTGCCGCACAGCGACCCGGTCCTCGACGGGCCGGTCATCCAGACCGCGGACGACATCGCGCTGCGCGGCGGGGTCCGGATCGCCGACGTGATGCGCACCGTCCGCGAGGCCCACGCGGCCACCGGCAAGCCGGTCCTGGTCATGACCTACTGGAACCCCATCGACCGCTACGGCGTCGAGCGGTTCACCGCCGAGCTGGCCGAGGCGGGCGGCGCCGGGTGCATCCTGCCCGACCTGCCCGTCCAGGAGTCCGCCCTGTGGCGCGAGCACGCCGACAAGCACGGCCTGGCGACCGTCTTCGTCGTGGCGCCCAGCAGCAAGGACGAGCGGCTGGCCGAGATCACCGCGGCCGGTTCCGGCTTCGTCTACGCCGCCTCCCTGATGGGTGTCACCGGCACCCGCGAGTCGGTGGGCGCCCAGGCCCAGGACCTGGTGGAACGCACCCGCGCCACCGGCACAGACCTGCCCGTCTGCGTCGGCCTCGGGGTCTCCACCCCGGCCCAGGCCGCCGAGGTCGCCGGCTTCGCCGACGGCGTGATCGTCGGCTCGGCGTTCGTCAAGCGGATGCTGGACGCCCCGGACGCCGCCGCCGGTGTCGAGGCCGTCCGGACGCTGGCGGGCGAACTGGCCCGCGGGGTGCGCGGACAGGCATAGCCCGACAGGCCCCGACAGGCATCGTCGGACACAGCAGGACATTCGGTCACCCGAACGGGTGGACCTGGGACCGGGGAGGCGCAATGCGCCTCCCCGGTTCGTTCTGGGGGTGTGAGCGAGAAGAACCATGACGGAAAGCGCACCGCCCGAGAGCGTATGGCGGTCGAACGCGAGAAGCAGAAGGCCTCGGAGCGGCGCCGGCGCACGCTGATCGTGGCCACCAGTGTGGTCTGCGTGCTGGCCCTGGCGACGGTGATCGGCGTGCTCGCCGCGAACTCCGGCAAGAAGAAGAGCACCAGCGCGGGCCCGGTCGCAGCACCCTCGGGTGCGCAGGGCAAGGACAGTCTCGCGATCCCGGTCGGCCAGGACGGCGCCAGGTCGACGCTCACCGTGTGGGAGGACTTCCGCTGCCCGGCCTGCCAGGCCTTCGAGGCGGCGTACCGGCCGACCGTCCACGAGCTGACCGCCGCCGGCAAGCTCAAAGTCGAGTACCACCTGGCACGGCTGATCGACGGCAACCTCGGCGGCAGCGGGTCGCTGCGCGCCGCCAACGCCGCGGCCTGCGCCCAGGACGCCGGCAAGTTCCCCGCCTACCACGACGTGCTCTACGGCAACCAGCCCAAGGAGACGGACGACGCCTTCGCGGACAACGCCAAGCTGATCCAGCTGGCCCGCAAGGTGCCGGGCCTGGACACCCCGGCCTTCCAGAGCTGCGTCAAGAACGGCACGCACGACAGCTGGGTCGACAAGTCCAACCAGGCCTTCCAGGCCGCCGGCTTCTCGGGCACCCCGACGGTCCTGCTGAACGGCAAGAACATCATCCAGGACCGTTCGATGACCCCGGCCAAGTTCAAGCAACTGGTGGAAGCGGCCGACAAGGGATGAGGGACGGGCGAGGGGGGATGAGGGGCAAGGGACGAGTAAGGTGCTGGTAAGGGGCGCGTGTGCCGGCGGGTGTCACCGCCCCCGGGCGAGGGCCCGTTATGGACCCGTATCCGGGATGCTCGTCCTGGGCCCGCTCCGGCTGCGGTAGCGTCGACCCTGCCATGGAACTTGCCTACATTCCCAGCCCGTCGCACGGAGTGGTGTACCTCGGTCCCATTCCACTGCGCGGCTACGCGTTCTGCATCATCATCGGCGTCTTCGTCGCCGTCTGGCTCGGCAACAAGCGCTGGGTCGCCCGCGGCGGCCGGGCCGGCACGGTGGCCGACATCGCGGTCTGGGCCGTGCCGTTCGGCCTGGTGGGCGGCCGGCTCTACCACGTGATCACGGACTACGAGCTGTACTTCAGCGACGGCCGTGACTGGGTGGACGCCTTCAAGGTGTGGCAGGGCGGTCTCGGCATCTGGGGCGCGATCGCGCTCGGCGCGCTGGGCGCCTGGATCGGTGCCCGGCGCCGGGGCGTCCCGATGCCCGCCTACGCGGACGCGGTCGCCCCGGGCATCGCCTTCGCGCAGGCCATCGGCCGCTGGGGCAACTGGTTCAACCAGGAGCTGTACGGGCGGGAGACGCACGTTCCCTGGGCGCTGCACATCACCTCGTCGGCGGACGGCCGGGTGCCGGGGTACTACCACCCGACCTTCCTCTACGAGTCCCTGTGGTGCGTCGGCGTCGGCGTCCTGGTCATCTGGGCCGACCGCCGCTTCAAGCTGGGCCACGGCCGGGCGTTCGCCCTGTACGTGGCGGCGTACTGCGTGGGCCGCGGCTGGATCGAGTACATGCGGGTGGACGACGCCCACCACATCCTCGGCCTGCGTCTGAACGACTGGACGGCCCTCGTGGTCTTCCTGCTCGCGGTGGCCTACATCTGGGTCTCGTCGAAGAAGCGGCCGGGCCGGGAGGTCCAGGTCGAGCGGGGCATGCCCGCCGTCGGTGAGGGGACCGAGCAGGACGGGGCGGAGGCGGAGACGGAGGCGTCGGAAGGCAAGTCCGCTGCCGACCCCGCGGACGCGGCGCCGCAGCCGCCCGCCGCGGGCAGGGCGAGCGACGCCAAGGTGAGCGACGCCAAGGTGAGCGTCACCAAGGCGAGTGCGACCGAGGCCGCCGACGCGAAGGATGCCGACACCGCTGCCGCCGCCGAGGACGATGCCTCGGATGCGGCCGGTGTGAAGGACGAGGCGGGTTCGGCCAAGAAGGGCTGACCGCCGACGGTCGTACGTGCATGGAGGGCGCCCCCGGAAGCGGGGGCGCCCTCTTCGCGTGCCGGGTCAGTACCTGCGGGCCAGCGCCAGGGTCCGTCGTGCCGCCGCGACCACCGCCGCGTCGATGAACCGGCCGTCGGCCAGGGCCTGCGCGCCCCGGTCCATGGTGGCCGCCTTGACGACCGTCTCCGCTTCCTCCAGTTCGCGGTCGGTCGGCAGGTAGGCGCGTTCGATGATGGGCAGTTGCCGGGGATGGATGGCCGCCCGGCCGAGGAAGCCCAGGGCGCGTCCGTGCGCGCAGGAGGCCGCCAGGCCCTCCAGGTCCCGGATGTCGGGGTGGACGGACTGGGCGGGCGGGGCGAGCCCCGCCGCGCGGGCGGCGACGACGACCCGCGCACGGCACCAGTCGAGGCCGGTGTCCTGGCGCACCCCGAGGTCGGCGCGGAGATCGGCCTCGCCGATCGAGACGCCCCGCAAGGACGGGTGCGCGGAGGCGATGACGTACGCCTGTTCGACGGCCAGGGCGTTCTCCAGCAGGGCGTACAGCGGGGGCCCGGTCCCGTGGGCCGCGTCGCCCTCGAGGACGGAGAGGACCCCGGCGGACGTTCCCGGCCCCTCGCCCCCGGCACACCGGCACCGCGCCGGGCCGCGCTCCCGGTCCACGGCGCACGAGCACCCCGCGGAGCCGCGCTCCCGGCCCGCCGCGCCAGGCCACCCTGCGGAGCCCCGCTCCCGGCCCGCCGCGCACGGGCACCCGGCCGCCCCCGGCTCCTCGGCCGCGCCCGCCATACCCGCCACACACCGGCAGTCCGCCGGCGCGCGCCCTCGGTCCGCCGCACACCGGCACCCCGCCGTCTCCGGCTCCTCGCCCGCCCCGCATCGGCAGTCCGCCCGGCCATGCCCTCTGCCCGCCGCGGACCGGCCACCCGCCGCCCCTGGCCACCCGCCCGCGTCACACCGGTATTCCGCCGTTCCGCGCCCTCCGTCCGCCGCACACCGGTACTCCGCCGTTCCGCGTCCCCCGTCCGCCGCACACCAGCACCCCGCCGCCCCGCGTCGCCCGCCCGCCGCGCACCGGCAGTCACGGGCGGCGCCGTGCTTTCCGTCGGCCGCCGCCGAGTGGCAGCCCCCGCCGCCCTCCGGGGCCTGATCGTCCCCGTCTGCTCCGGACCGTTCCCCGGCCCCGCCGCCCGCGTACCCCCGGTACCCGCCCCCCTGCGGGAGCCGTGGCTCCCCGGCCTCCGTCAGTTCGGCGATCCGAATCACCTGCTCGGCCGACGTCACCTTCGGCAGCCGCAGTCCGGCGAGGCCCGGCCGGGGAGCCACGGCCGCGAGGTCGGCGGCCACCAGAGGACCGTCGAGGGCGTTGACGCGCACATGGACGGGGACCGGCGGCGGTTCCGTCAGGAGTTCGGCGGTGGCGGCGCGGGCGTACTCCTTGCGGTCCGGGGCGACCGCGTCCTCCAGGTCGATCACGACCACGTCCGCACCGGAGGCGAGGGCCTTGATCACGACGTGCGGGCGGTCGCCCGGGACGTAGAGCCAGGTGAGCGGGAAGGGGGCGGTGGCCGTCACAGGGCGCCCTCCGCGCGCAGCGCCGCCACTTCCTGCGCGGTGAGGCCCAGCTCGGTCAGCACCGCCTCGGTGTCCGCGCCGTGCGGGCGGCCGGCCCAGCGGATCGCGCCCGGAGTGGCGGAGAGCCGGAAGAGGACGTTCTGCATCCGCATCCGGCCCAGCTCCGGGTCGTACAACGTGGTGAGCGTGCCCAGCGCCTGGTACTGCGGGTCGGCCACCACGTCCCGGACGTCCTGGATCGGGGCGACGGCCGCCTGGGCCTTCTCGAAGGCGGCGATGACCTCGGTGCGGGTGTGCCGGGCGATCCAGCCGCCGACCGCCTCGTCGAGGACGTCCGCGTGGGCAGCGCGCCCGGCGCCGGTCGCGAACCACGGCTCGTCGATCAGCTCCGCACGCCCCACCAGCCGCAGCACCCGCTCGGCCACCGACTGCGCCGAGGCCGACACGGCGAGCCAGGTGCCGTCGGCGGTGCGGTAGGTGTTGCGTGGGGCGTTGTTCTGCGTGCGGTTGCCGGTGCGGGGCTGGACGTAGCCGAGCTGGTCGTACCAGAGGGGCTGCGGCCCGAGGACGGTCAGGATGGGCTCGATGATCGCCATGTCGACGATCTGCCCCTCGCCGGTGCGTTCCCGGGCGGCGAGGGCGGTCATCACGGCGTACGCGGTGGCCAGGCCCGCGATCGAGTCGGCGAGCCCGAACGGGGGCAGGGTCGGCGGGGCGTCCGGCTCGCCGGTGATCGCCGCGAAGCCGCTCATCGCCTCCGCCAGAGTGCCGAAGCCGGGCCGGGACGCGTACGGGCCGAACTGGCCGAAGCCGGTGACCCGGGCGAGCACCAGGCGCGGGTTGGCCGCGGAGAGTTCCGGCCAGCCCAGTTCCCACCGCTCCAGGGTGCCGGGGCGGAAGTTCTCCACGATCACGTCGGCGCTCGCGGCGAGCCGCAGCAGGGTCGCGCGGCCGCCGGGGCGGGACAGGTCGAGGGTGATGGCGCGCTTGTTGCGGCCGAGGAGCTTCCACCACAGGCCGACGCCGTTCTTGGCCGGGCCGTGGCCCCGGGCGGGATCGGGCCTGGTCGGGTGCTCGACCTTGATGACCTCGGCACCGAAGTCGCCGAGCATCATGGCGGCGATCGGCCCGGCGAAGAGGGTGGCGAGGTCCAGGACCCGCAGCCCGGCGAGCGGCGGTGCCGTGTCCCGCGGGTGCGGGTCAGGAGCCTGCGGGTCGCAAGTCTGCGGATCGGACGCCTCCGGGGCGCAAGCTCGCGCATCGGAAGCTCGCGGGGCGCAAGCCTGTGGATCGGAGGGCTGCGGATCGGAGGGCTGCGGGTCGGAGGGCTGCGGGTCGGGGGCGGGGCCGTGCGCGTGCGGCGTCATGGGCGGGACGCCTCCTGGTGGGTGAGCCGGGCCAGGGTGTCGAAGCCGACGCCGTCGAAGTCGCCGACGGAGGTGGCGAGCCGGTTCTTGAGCGGTGCCGTCCAGCGGTCGGGGAGCGCCGCGGGCGAGCCGGCGAGGAGGCCGGCGACGGAGCCGGCCGTGGCACCGTTGGAGTCGGTGTCCCACCCGCCGGAGACGACCCGGCAGATGGAGCCGGTGAAGTCGCCGTCGGCGTGGGTGAGGGCGGCGGCGATCAGGGCGGTGTTCGGGACGGCGTGCACCCAGTGCAGGCCGGCGTGGACGGCGTGCAGTTCGTCCACGACCGTGTCGAAGTCCTCGTGCGCGGCGGCCAGTCGGACGGCGTGCCGGACCGCGCGGGCGAGCCGGGAGCCGGGCGGCACGACCCTCAGCCCGGTGGCCAGGCAGGCGTGCACGTCGTGGGCGCCGCTCGCCGCGGCGGCGATCACGGCGGCGGCGAACATGGCGGCGTAGACGCCGTTGGCGGTGTGGGTGAGGACGGCGTCCCGGTGCACCTGCTCGGCGGCGGCGGCCGGGTCGCCCGGGTTGGTCCAGCCGTGCACGTCGGCGCGGATGAGGGCGCCGATCCACTCGCGGAACGGGTTGCGGTGACGGGCGGTGCGCGGGGGGTCGATGCCGAGCAGCAGGTTGCGGTAGGCGACGCGTTCGGCGGTGAAGGTGCGACCCGCGGGGAGTTCGTCCAGCCACAGGCGGGCGAGGTCGGCGGTGGTGAAGCCCCTGCCGTGGCGGCGCAGGAGGAGCAGGCCCAGCAGGGGGTGGTCGAGGTCGTCGTCCTCGGGCATGCCGTCGATGTTCTCGGCCAGACTGGTGGCCGCCGAGCGGCGGTTCCAGGGGTGGGCCGCGGCCAGGTCGTCGGGCACGCCCCGGGCGGTGAACCAGGTGGTGAGCGGCCAGTTCCCGGTGGCCCGCGCGAGGTTGCGGATGCCGTCGAGGGGGATCTTCTCCACGGGTTTGCCCAGCAGGCAGCCCGCGGCCCGGCCCAGCCAGGCGGCTTCGAGGCGGTCCGGGCCGGGCGCGGCCGGACGGACGCCGGTTCGGGGCTGCTGGGCCGGGCGATCGCCGCTTCGGGGCTGCTGGGTCGGACGGTCGCCGGTTCGGGGCTGCTGGGTCGGACGGTCGCCGGTTAGGGCCTCCCGGACTGGGCTGTCGCCGGTTCGGGCCTGCCGGGGCGGACCGTCGCCGGTTACCGGCCCCCGGATCGGCCAGTCCGGGCACAGGGCCCGGATCGCGGCCAGGTCGGTGGGCTCCGCCTCCGCGAGCCGGCTCGGCAGTTCGGCCAGTTCGTCCAGGAGGTCCTCGGCCAGCAGGCGCAGGTAGCGCGAGGCCGGTTGCGGTGAGGCACCCGAGCGGGCCGGGGCCTCGGGACCGCCCGCGGCCCGCCACCGGGCGGCGACGGCGCCGGGCTCCCGGCCGTCCTGCACCGCCTGGCGCAACTCGTGGCCCAGCAGGTCCTCGGGCTGGACCCAGGTCAGTCGGAGCATCCCGGACCTCCCATCGAGGCGAACGCCCGCTCGTGCGCCCGCCGCCGCCGTACGTCCTTCTCGAAGACCTCCCGCGCCACCGCGGCCAGCGCGCGCGCCGGCTCCCACAGGTCGAGACGGCTGGCCTCCGCCACCGTCTTCGCCCACTCCCGCGGAACCGGCGAGCCCAGCGCCCCCGCCAGGGCCCCGGCCATCGTCGCGATGGAGTCGCAGTCCCGGCCGTAGTTCACCGCGCCGAGGACGGCCCGCCGGAAGTCGCCGCCCGCCACCAGCAGCATGCCCAGCGCGACGGGCAGTTCCTCGATCGCGTGCAGCCGGGACGGGCGGCGGGCACCCAGGGAGGGGCTGCGGTAGTCGGGGCCCACCGTGTCGTACGGTGCGACCGCCGCCCGCAGCGGCGCCAGCGCCGACTCGAAGTCCGTATGACCGCGGGCCACTTCGCACACGTCCTCGATCGCCGCCCGGGTGCCGTCCTTCGCCAGGGTCAGACAGGCCGTCACGACCGAGTCGGGCGTGGCCCCCGGCGCGCAGGCCGCCGCCACCCCGGCCGCGAACACGCCCGCCGCCTCCCGGCCGTACGACGACTGGTGGGCGCCCGCGATGTCCAGCGCCTCCGCGTACGCGGACCGCGGATCGGCCGCGTTGACCAGGCCGACCGGGGCCATGTACATCGCGGCACCGCAGTTGACGATGTTGCCGGTGCCCGCCTCCCGCGGGTCCACGTGCCCGTAGTGCAGGCGCGTCACGAGCCACTTCTCCGCCAGGAAGACGCGGTGCAGCGGCAGCGCCTCCGCCTCCAGCTCCGGGATCCAGCGCGGGGTGGTCATCAGGTCGGGGACGAGGCGCTCGGCGACGGCGTAGGCGTCGAGGTGGTCGCGGACCTGCGCGTACACCCGTACCAGCGCGTGC
This sequence comes from Streptomyces sp. NPDC056160, assembly GCF_042268205.1. Taxonomy (NCBI): domain Bacteria; kingdom Bacillati; phylum Actinomycetota; class Actinomycetes; order Kitasatosporales; family Streptomycetaceae; genus Streptomyces; species Streptomyces sp. NPDC056160. The sequence goes on along the minus strand of NZ_JBHJUW010000007.1, from coordinate 42,745 downwards.
GTCATGAGGGTGTCGTCGGTGACGTGGCCGTCGCCCTTGTGGTACGGCGCGATCGGGCGGGCGGTGCGCCACTCGTCGCCGTGCCAGGGACCGACGACGCCGTGGACCCGGCCGCCGTGGCGCTCCGCGATCTGGTCGGGGGAGTAACCCTCGACGGGGCCGCCGAGGGCGTCGCCGACGGCCGCGCCGACGAGGGCGCCGGCGATCCGCTCGTCCAGACCCGCACCCGGGCTGGTGGTTTCTTCTCCTGTGGGCGTCATGCCCCGAATCATCCTCCTGGCGGGGCCGGTTGTGCGGCTTCCAGGAGTCCGGCGAGTTCCACGAGGTCGGTGCCGGTGAGGCGGGGCAGGACGCAGCCGGACAGGGTGCGGCACGCGTCCCGCCAGGAGAGGGGGATCGCCTCGCCGCCGCCCAGGGCGCCGGTGAGCGCACCCGTGAGGGCGGGGGCGGAGTCGGCGACCCGGGACAGGCAGGCGGCGGCGGGCAGCGCCTGTGCGATGCGGCCGTCCGCCGCCGTGGCCAGGGCGAGCGCCACCGGTACGGTCTCGGCGGCGGCGACGCCGTAGCTGTAGACGTGGTCGACGATCTGGTGCTCCAGCAGCGGCACCAGCGCGAACGCGTCCTCGCCGTCCGCCGTCAGCGTCAGCGCGTGCCGCGCGTTGCGGCCGATCTCCGTGCCCTCGGGGAGTTCGGTCAGCGCGGCTGCGACGCAGGCCTCGACCCCGGCGCCGGCGAGGGCCAGGGCGAGTGCCGCGGCCATCGCGCGGGCCCCGTGCACGCCGTCGCCGTCCTGGGTGTAGCGGGCGTCGAACTCGGCGAGGTCGGCGGCGGCCCGGGGATCGCCCGGGTGGGCCACGGCCAGGGCGCAGGCCCGTACACAGGCGGCGTCGTCGAAGTAGTGCGGGTTGTCGTGGCCGGTGGCGGGGGGCCGCAGGCCGGTGGCGAGGTTGCCGAGGCCCGCCCGGACGGAGATGCGGGCGCGCAGCGGCAGCACCGCGGACTCGATCTCGGCGGCGCGTTCGGCCGCCGCCGCGACCTCGCTCGCCACGGCGTTCCAGGTGAGGTCGATCGCGGCCCGCACCCGCCGCTCCCGGCTGAGGTCGCCGAGCGCGTCGTCGTCGCCGGCCCGCAGGACCGCCTCGGCCGCGAACACCGCCCACTCCGCGTCGTCGGAGGGGCCGAGGCGCAGCGGCTCGGGGGACTGGTTCAGGGCGACGGGGACGGGCAGCGTGGTGGTCGCGTTCTCCTCTGCGAAGGTGTCCAGCTCGCGGGTGAGCCGCCGGGTCCACTCCGGCAGGCGGGCGGCCCGGTGCCGCGCGGCCGGCCATCCGGCGGCGTCCCCCGCCGCCAGCCCCAGCAACAGGCCTTCCACCCGTCGCCGCCCGCTCACCGCCCGGCCTCGCCCTCGTCGGAGGCGAGGACGCGGGCGGCGCCCCCGGGGTCGTGAGCGGCCGGATCGGGCAGGGGTCCCCCGGCCGCCCGTGCCTCGCCGCGGGGGTGCGCGGGCACGCCGATGCCTACGGGGGAGCAGGCGTCGGGGCACACCGGAGTGGCCGCCGCTGCAGCCGCCGCTGTGGCAGTGGCGGGGGCCGGTCCGGGAAGGACCGGGCCCGGATGCCGACGCGGGCCGGCGGGCCCGGCCTGACCGGTTACCGGGGAGCCGGGGCGCCCGGCGGAGACGGGCCGCTCGGGAGCGCACGGGCCCTCGGCGGCGGGGGTGTGCACGGAGGTGGTCGTCGACGGGGCGATGGGTGTGGTGGGGGGTGGGGGAGTGGGTGTGTCGCCTCGTACGAGCCTGGCCGGGGTGGAGTGGAGGGCGGTGGCGGGGGTGTCTGCCGCGGTGGTGATCGCGGGGGTGTGCGCGGAGGTGGTCATTGGCAGGGCGATGGGTGTGGTGCGGGGTGGGGAGGCGGGCGCGTCGGACCGTACGGGAATGGTCGCGGCCGGGGGGAGGGGAGTGGCCGGGTTCTCGCTCGCCCGCGCTCGGGCCAGCAGCAGGTCGGCCATCTCCAGCACGTGCCGGCCGGCCACCGAGGGCAGGCAGCTGCCCCGGGCCGGGCCGATGGCCGCCGCCCACTGGCCGGGGATGGCGGCAACGCCGTGGGTCGCGCCGGCCAGGGCGCCCGCGACCGCGGCCGTGGTGTCGGCGTCGCGGCCCATGTTGACGGCCGTCAGGACGGCCTCCCGGAAGTCCCCGTCGGCGGCGGCGTACGCGCCGAAGGCGAGGGCGACCGCCTCGGGGGCCAGGTCGGACCAGGGGTAGCCGGCGATGACGACGGCGGAGCGTACGGCGCGCTCGCCGCGGTGGGCGGCCGCCGTGGCCCGGCGCAGCGAGCGGGCCGTCCAGGAGTCGTCCGGTACGACGGCGAGCGCGGCGGCCACGACCGCGACCGGCGGTGCGCCCGCCACGGCCGCCGCGACCCCGGCCGCCACGGCCCGGCCGCCGTGGATGCCCTCGCCCTCATGGCTGACCGAGCCGTCGACGGCGACCAGGCGTGCCGCTTCGGCGGGGCGGCCGGCGGCGAACACCCCGAAGGGCGCCGCCCGCATGGCGAGCCCGTCGCTCCAGGCGTGCCGGTGTTGCGCGGTATCCGGCGCGGCCAGGCCCCGGCGGAGGTTCTCCAGGGTGCCGCGCTCACTGAACCCGGCGCCCCGGAAGGGGCTCTCGGCGCGCGTGGCGATGTGCTCGTGCCAGGCCGCCTCCACGTGGGCGGGGGTGAGCGCGGCGCCGTGCCGGGCGAGCAGCAGGCCGGAGAAGAGGGCGTACTCGGTGTCGTCGGTGCCGGCCGGGCGGTCGGTGACGTAACCGGTGACGCGGCCCCAGCGGGCGCGGATCTCGGAGGGCCGCAGGTTCTCCGCGGGCGCGCCGAGGGCGTCTCCCACGGCGAGGCCCAGCAGCGCGCCGCGCGCGCGGTCACGGAGGCGGGCGGGCGCGCCGCCGGTGGTCGATGCCATCGCGGGCTCTCCTCTCCAGGGCGCCGACAGGGCGCTGGTCCCAGCGGACCCCAGCAGGTCTCAGCGGCGGGCCTCAGCAGGTCCGGGCGGAACCCGGCAGGTCCCGGCGGACCCCACCGGACCCGGTCCCGGCAGGTCCCGGCGGACCCCACCGGTCCCGGTCCCGGAAGGCCCCGGCCGGGGCCGGGGGGGGGGGGCCCCGGCCGGCCTCGGCAGGTTCCAGCAGTGCTCGTGCGCCATCAGGTCCAAGCGGACTCCGCAGGTCCACGTGACCTCACGGGGCCCGAACGGACGTCGTGGGGCCCAACGGACCTCATGGGGCCCGAGCGGAACCCATCGGCCCCACGCGGAGCCCAGCAGATCCGGCAGACCCCTTCTGCGGAACTGTCCCCGGTCGCGGCCCCCAGACAGCCTCAACCGCCCCAGCATCACCCATACGACATCTGTGCATGCACATGCACGAATGAGCAAAGAACGGTAAAGCCCCAGGTTAGCCCAGCCTTTCCTTGCTGGCGGCAACGAAATTAACGGCGTAGGTTCGGTGTTGTCGAAAAGTAGAACCAGTCCAAAAGCAAGCCTTGCCTAAGCTCTCTGGGGGACTCCCATGGCCATCCTCGACACCGAAGCGACGCTGCACGAGGCGCACCGCGACAACCACACCCACCGTGACGTGAACGGTGGCTGGCTGCGCCCGGCGGTCTTCGGCGCGATGGACGGCCTGGTCTCCAACCTCGCTCTGATGACCGGTGTCGCCGGCGGCGCGGTGAGCCGGGAGGCCATCGTCCTCACCGGCCTGGCCGGTCTGGCCGCCGGCGCCTTCTCCATGGCCGCCGGCGAGTACACCTCCGTGGCCTCCCAGCGCGAGCTGGTCGAGGCCGAGCTGGACGTCGAGCGGCGCGAGCTGAGGAAGCACCCGCAGGACGAGGAGGACGAGCTGGCCGCCCTGTACGTCGCACGGGGCGTCCAGCCCGAGCTGGCGCGGGAGGTGGCCCGCCAGCTGTCCGAGGACCCGGAGCAGGCCCTGGAGATCCACGCCCGCGAGGAGCTGGGCATCGACCCCGGCGACCTGCCGTCGCCGCTGGTCGCGGCGGTGTCGTCATTCGGTTCGTTCGCGCTCGGCGCGCTGCTGCCGCTGCTGCCCTACCTGCTGGGGGCCGCTGCACTGTGGCCGGCCGTGCTGCTCGCCCTGTTCGGGCTGTTCGCCTGCGGTGCGGTGGTGGCCAAGGTGACCGCGCGCAGCTGGTGGTACAGCGGTTTGCGGCAGCTTGTCCTGGGTGGTGCCGCCGCCGGTGTGACGTACGCCCTGGGCACCCTGTTCGGAACGGCCGTAGGATGACGTCACTGGAACTTATGCATGGCATCGCATAAGTAGCCGTTACCCGCTGGTTTCGACCGCGTGAACGCGGGGCATGAGCCGTAAGCACTGTGAGCAATGAGGCCCGCAGTGCACCCCCTGGGGCGAGTGGCGACGCCGCCCACCCCGCCTTCCGGGCCCGGCCGAGGACCAGGGATCCGAACGATCCCCGTCCGCGCCGGCCCCCACGACAGACCTCCACGACACACCTCCGCCGCCGGGCGCGGAAACCCCCGCCGCCGACCCCGCGGTGTCCGCATGCTGGAACGGAGTATCCGGTTCCCGAGATCCGCCCCATCATGTAACCTGCACCAAATTTCGCACTTCACGCAGAGGGCCAACGTCGTCCCTCGGCACCAGCACATGCCAGATGACGACGACGGGAGAGCCGATGCGTACGCCGCGCCAGCCGTCCCAGCACTCCGCGAATGGCCAGAACTGGTCGTTCATGGATGCTCGCCCTGCTGCGCAGGGTATGTACGACCCCCGCAACGAGCACGACGCCTGCGGCGTCGGATTCGTGGCCACCCTCACCGGCGAGGCGAGCCATGCGCTGGTCGAGCAGGCGCTCACGGTTCTGCGCAACCTGGAGCACCGCGGCGCCACCGGTTCCGAGCCCGACTCGGGGGACGGCGCCGGCATCCTCTCCCAGGTGCCCGACGCGTTCCTGCGCGAGGTGGCCGGATTCGAACTGCCCGCCGCCGGCTCCTACGCCGTAGGCATCGCCTTCCTGCCCGAGGACGGCACCGCCGACGCGATCTCACGCATCGGGACGATCGCCGCCGAGGAGGGCCTCACCGTCCTCGGCTGGCGCGAGGTCCCCGTCGCCCCCGGCCTCCTCGGCGCCACCGCCCGCTCCACCATGCCCGCCTTCCGCCAGCTGTTCGTCGGCGACGGCGCGAGCGAGGGCATCGCCCTGGACCGCAAGGCGTTCGTGCTGCGCAAGCGCGCCGAGCGCGAGGCCGGCGTCTACTTCCCCTCGCTGTCCGCGCGCACCATCGTCTACAAGGGCATGCTGACCACCGGCCAGCTGGAGCCCTTCTTCCCGGACCTGTCCGACCGCCGCTTCGCGTCCGCGATCGCGCTCGTGCACTCCCGGTTCTCCACCAACACCTTCCCGAGCTGGCCGCTCGCCCACCCCTACCGGTTCGTCGCCCACAACGGCGAGATCAACACCGTCAAGGGCAACCGCAACTGGATGCGCGCCCGCGAGTCCCAGCTCTCCTCGCAGCTGTTCGGCGGCGACGGGAACCTGGAGCGGATCTTCCCGATCTGCACCCCGGACGCCTCCGACTCCGCCTCCTTCGACGAGGTCCTGGAGCTGCTGCACCTCGGCGGGCGTTCGCTGCCGCACTCCGTGCTGATGATGATCCCGGAGGCGTGGGAGAACCACGAATCCATGAACATCAAGGACACGGCCCGCCGCGCCTTCTACGAGTACCACTCCACGATGATGGAGCCCTGGGACGGCCCGGCCTGCGTCACCTTCACCGACGGCACCCAGGTCGGCGCCGTGCTCGACCGCAACGGCCTGCGCCCCGGCCGCTACTGGGTCACCGACGACGGCCTCGTCGTCCTCGGCTCCGAGGTCGGCGTCCTCGACATCGACCCCGCCAGGGTCGTCCGCAAGGGCCGCCTGCAGCCCGGCCGCATGTTCCTCGTCGACACCGCGCAGCACCGCATCATCGAGGACGACGAGATCAAGCGGACGCTCGCCCAGGAACAGCCGTACGCCGAATGGCTGGAGGCCGGCGAGATCGAGCTGAGCGACCTGCCCGAGCGCGAGCACGTCGTCCACACCCACGCCTCGGTCACCCGCCGCCAGCAGACCTTCGGCTACACCGAGGAAGAGCTGCGCGTCATCCTCGCCCCGATGGCCAAGTCCGCCGCCGAGCCGATCGGCTCCATGGGCACCGACTCGCCCATCGCGGCCCTCTCCGAGCGCCCGCGCCTGCTCTTCGACTACTTCACCCAGCTGTTCGCGCAGGTCACCAACCCGCCGCTGGACGCCATCCGCGAGGAACTGGTCACCTCGCTGCGCTCCTCGCTCGGCCCGCAGGGCAACCTCCTGGAGCCCACCGCCGCCTCCTGCCGCAGCGTCGTCCTGCCCTTCCCGGTGATCGACAACGACGAGCTGGCCAAGCTCATCCACATCAACGCCGACGGCGACATGCCCGGCTTCAAGGCCGCCACCCTCTCCGGCCTGTACCGGGTCTCCGGCGGCGGCCGGGCGCTGGCCGCACGGATCGACGAGATCTGCGCCGAGGCCGACGCCGCCATCGACAACGGCGCCCGCCTGATCGTCCTCTCGGACCGCCACTCCGACGCCGAGCACGCGCCGATCCCCTCGCTGCTGCTCACCGCGGCCGTCCACCACCACCTCATCCGCACCAAGCAGCGCACCCACGTGGGCCTGCTGGTCGAGGCCGGCGACGTCCGCGAGGTCCACCACGTCGCCCTGCTCATCGGCTACGGCGCCGCCGCCGTCAACCCGTACCTGGCGATGGAGTCCGTCGAGGACCTCGTCCGCGCGGGCACCTTCCTGCCGGGCATCGAGGCCGAGACGGCCATCCGCAACCTCATCTACGCCCTCGGCAAGGGCGTCCTGAAGGTCATGTCCAAGATGGGCATCTCCACCGTCGCCTCCTACCGCGGCGCCCAGGTCTTCGAGGCCGTCGGCCTCGACGACGCCTTCGTGGAGAAGTACTTCGACGGCACCACCACCAAGATCGGCGGCGTCGGCCTCGACGTCGTCGCCCAGGAGGTCGCCGCCCGCCACGCCAAGGCCTACCCGGCCTCCGGCATCGCCCCGGCGCACCGCGCGCTCGAGATCGGCGGCGAGTACCAGTGGCGCCGCGAGGGCGAACCGCACCTGTTCGACCCCGAGACCGTCTTCCGCCTCCAGCACTCCACGCGCTCGGGCCGCTACGACATCTTCAAGAAGTACACCGACCGCGTGAACGAGCAGTCCGAGCGGCTGATGACGCTGCGCGGCCTGTTCGCCCTGAAGACGAACAAGGACGGCACCTCCGGCCGGCAGCCGATCCCCGTCGACGAGGTCGAGCCGGTCTCCGAGATCGTCAAGCGCTTCTCCACCGGCGCCATGTCGTACGGCTCCATCTCCAAGGAGGCGCACGAGACCCTCGCCATCGCCATGAACCAGCTGGGCGGCAAGTCCAACACCGGTGAGGGCGGCGAGGACCCGGACCGCCTGTACGACCCGGCGCGCCGTTCCGCGATCAAGCAGGTCGCCTCCGGCCGCTTCGGCGTGACCAGCGAATACCTGGTCAACTCCGACGACATCCAGATCAAGATGGCCCAGGGCGCCAAGCCCGGCGAGGGCGGCCAGCTGCCCGGCCACAAGGTCTACCCGTGGGTCGCCAAGACCCGGCACTCGACGCCGGGCGTCGGCCTGATCTCCCCGCCGCCGCACCACGACATCTACTCCATCGAGGACCTCGCCCAGCTGATCCACGACCTCAAGAACGCCAACCCGGCCGCCCGCATCCACGTGAAGCTGGTCTCCGAGGTCGGCGTCGGCACGGTCGCGGCCGGCGTGTCCAAGGCCCACGCGGACGTCGTGCTCATCTCCGGCCACGACGGCGGCACGGGCGCCTCCCCGCTGACCTCCCTCAAGCACGCGGGCGGCCCCTGGGAACTGGGCCTGGCCGAGACCCAGCAGACCCTGCTGCTCAACGGCCTGCGCGACCGGATCGTCGTACAGACCGACGGCCAGCTCAAGACCGGCCGCGACGTCGTCATCGCCGCGCTGCTCGGCGCCGAGGAGTTCGGTTTCGCGACCGCCCCGCTCGTCGTCTCCGGCTGCGTCATGATGCGCGTCTGCCACCTGGACACCTGCCCCGTCGGCATCGCCACCCAGAACCCGGTGCTGCGCGACCGCTTCGCCGGCAAGGCCGAGTACGTGGTGAACTTCTTCAGGTTCATCGCCGAGGAGGTCCGCGAACTCCTGGCCGAACTGGGCTTCCGCTCCATCGAGGAGGCCGTCGGCCACGCCGAGATCCTCGACATCACCCGCGCCGTCGACCACTGGAAGGCCCAGGGCCTCGACCTGGAGCCGCTGTTCCACGTGCCCGAACTGCCCGAAGGCGCCGTACGCCACCAGGTGATCGCCCAGGACCACGGCCTGGAGAAGGCGCTCGACAACGAGCTGATCAAGCTCGCCGCCGACGCCCTCGCCGCCCCCGGCGCCACCGAGGCCCAGCCGGTGCGCGCCCAGGTCGCCATCCGCAACATCAACCGCACGGTCGGCACCATGCTCGGCCACGAGGTGACGAAGAAGTTCGGCGGCGCGGGCCTGCCCGACGACACCATCGACATCACCTTCACCGGCTCCGCGGGCCAGTCCTTCGGCGCCTTCGTCCCGCGCGGCATCACACTGCGCCTGGAGGGCGACGCCAACGACTACGTCGGCAAGGGCCTGTCCGGCGGCCGGATCGTCGTCCGCCCCGACCGCGCCGCCGACCACCTCGCCGAGTACAGCGTCATCGCGGGCAACACCCTCGCCTACGGCGCCACCGGTGGCGAGATGTTCCTGCGCGGCCGCACCGGCGAACGGTTCTGCGTCCGCAACTCCGGCGCCCTGGTCGTCTCCGAGGGCGTGGGCGACCACGGCTGCGAGTACATGACCGGCGGCCACGCGGTCGTCCTCGGCGAGACCGGCCGCAACTTCGCGGCCGGCATGTCCGGCGGCATCGCCTACGTCATCGACCTGGACCGCGACCACGTCAACGCCGGCAACCTCGACGCCGTCGAGGCACTGGACGAGACGGACCGGCAGTGGCTGCACGACGTGGTGCGCCGCCACGCCGAGGAGACCGGCTCCACGGTCGCCCAGAAGCTGCTCGCCGACTGGCCGGCCTCCGCCGCCCGCTTCAGCAAGATCATCCCCCGTACGTACAAGGCAGTGCTCGCCGCCAAGGACGCCGCCGAGCGAGCCGGTCTGACCGAGACCGAGATCACCGAGAAGATGATGGAGGCGGCGATCAATGGCTGACCCGAAGGGCTTCCTGAACCACGGCCGCGAGGTCGCCACCTCCCGCCCGGTCGAGGAGCGCGTCAAGGACTGGAACGAGGTCTACGTCCCCGGCTCCCTGCTGCCGATCATCAGCAAGCAGGCCAGCCGGTGCATGGACTGCGGCATCCCGTTCTGCCACAACGGCTGTCCGCTCGGGAACCTCATCCCCGAGTGGAACGACTACGCCTACCGCGAGGACTGGGCCGCCGCCTCCGAGCGCCTGCACGCCACGAACAACTTCCCGGAGTTCACCGGCCGCCTGTGCCCCGCCCCGTGCGAGTCGGCGTGCGTGCTCGGCATCAACCAGCAGCCGGTCACCATCAAGAACGTCGAGGTCTCCATCATCGACAAGGCGTGGGAGACCGGGGACGTCGCCCCGCAGATCCCCGAGCGCCTGTCCGGCAAGACCGTCGCCGTCATCGGCTCCGGCCCGGCCGGCCTCGCCGCCGCCCAGCAGCTCACCCGGGCCGGCCACACCGTCGCCGTCTACGAGCGCGCGGACCGCGTCGGAGGCCTCCTGCGGTACGGCATCCCCGAGTTCAAGATGGAGAAGCGGCACATCAACCGCCGCATCGAGCAGATGCGCGCGGAAGGCACCCGCTTTCGCACCGGTGTCGAGGTCGGCCGCGACATCCTGGCCACGGACCTGAAGAAGCGCTACGACGCGGTCGTCATCGCCGCCGGCGCGACCACCGCCCGTGACCTGCCCGTGCCCGGCCGTGAACTCGACGGCATCCACCAGGCCATGGAGTACCTGCCGCTGTCCAACAAGGTGCAGGAGGGCGACTACGTCACCGCGCCGATCTCGGCCGCGGGCAAGCACGTCGTCGTCATCGGCGGCGGCGACACCGGCGCCGACTGCGTGGGCACCGCCCACCGCCAGGGCGCGGCCTCCGTCACCCAGCTGGAGATCATGCCCCGCCCGAACGACGAGCGGCACCCGACCGGCCAGCCCTGGCCGACCTTCCCCGTCCTCTACAAGGTCACCTCGGCCCACGAGGAGGGCGGCGAGCGGATCTACGCCGCCTCCACGACCCACTTCGAGGGCGACGAGGACGGCAACGTACAGTGGCTGCACCTGGCCGAGGTCGAGTTCGTCGACGGCAAGCTGAACCAGAAGCCGGGCACCGAGCGGAAGATCCCGGCCCAGCTGGTCACCCTCGCCATGGGCTTCACCGGCACCGACCGCGCCAACGGCCTGGTCGAGCAGTTCGGCCTGGAACTCGACGAACGCGGTAACATCGCCCGCGACGCCGACTTCCAGACCAACGTGCCCGGAGTGTTCGTCGCCGGTGACGCGGGCCGCGGCCAGTCGCTCATCGTGTGGGCGATCGCCGAGGGCCGCTCGGCCGCCCGCGGTGCCGACCGGTACCTGACCGGGGCCAGCGACCTGCCGGCCCCGATCCGCCCGACGGACCGCGCGCTGACCGTCTGACCAGCGGCCACCAAAGACGTCCCGTACAACGGCGTACGGGCGGGTCATCTGGGGGGACCTCCCCCCAGACCCCCCGTGCCGGCGCCTGCCCGCCCGTCCCCGACCGGACAACAGGGCAGGCGCCGTCGCATATCCGAAACCGTCCGCTCTCCCGAAACCGCCCGCCCCACCCCCCGCGTCCCCCACCCCGGGACGACGACAGAGGAGGAGCCGGCGACATGGCCGCGATCAGTCTGAGCAAGGTGGAGGAGACCGCGCCCGCGCTGGTCAGCCTCTACAAGAGCGCCGGGACCTCACTCGTCGAGCACGGCCTCGACGAACAGCGGGCCGCCGTGTACCTCGTACTCGACCGCTCCGGCTCCATGAGCCCGTACTACAAGAACGGCAGCGTGCAGGCGCTCGCCGACCGGGTGCTGTCGCTCTCCGCACACCTGGACGACGACGGACGCGTCCCCGTGATCTTCTTCTCCACCGACGTCGACGCCGTCAGCGAGATCTCCCTCGACGAGCACGAAGGAAGCATCCGGCGCATCGCCGCGGGCCTCGGCCACATGGGCCGCACCCACTACGAGGTCGCCATGGACGCCGTGATCGACCACTACCTCGACTGCGGCGCCACCGACCCGGCCCTGGTCATCTTCCAGACCGACGGCGCCCCCACCAGCAAGGCCGCCGCCGAACGCCACCTGTGCAAGGCCGCGAAACTCCCGCTCTTCTGGCAGTTCATCGGCTTCGGCAACGCCCGCAGCCACCAGTTCGACTTCCTGCGCAGGCTCGACGAACTGGCCGTGCCCGGCAAAAGGGTCGTCGACAACGCGGGCTTCTTCCCCGCCGGCCGCGACCCGCGGCGCCTGACCGACGCGCGGCTGTACGACAGCCTCCTCGCCGAGTTCCCCCTGTGGCTGGCGGCGGCCCGCGCCCAGGGAATCGTCACCTGAGCCCCCGCGAACCTCAGGTGTCGCACTCCAGCACCGCCCGGCACAACCCGCACCGCGCCCGCACCCTGCCCCGCACCGGCACCCTGATCCGCTGATGGCAGGTCGGGCACGGGAACGACACCCGCAGCACCTCCGGACCGCCCGCCGTGAAGGAGTACGCGGCTGCCGGCGGGCCCGGCGGCGTCCGGCCGTACTCCTGGGCGTGCCGCCGGTCCCGGGCGTAGCGGCGCCGGCCCGCCCAGCCCGCGGCAGTCAGCGGCGGCTGCCGCCCGTCACCCCGGGCCCGCGCCATCCCCTTCCCGTACGCCTCGTAGGCCTGCGCACTGGTGAACCACGTCGAGGGATCCTCGCCGAACACCAGCGCCCGCTTGGCCAGCACGTAACCGAACTCCTCCGGCGTGAGATAGCCGAGCTTCTGCGAGGACGCGCCGTCCTCCCGGAACGCGTCCAGCAGCAGCCAGCCCGCACCCAGATACGTCGCCGCCGTGTCCGTGAGGATCTCGTTGTCCCGCGTCCCCGGGAAGGACAGGTCCAGACGGTGCAGGTAGACGTGCATCACCTCGTGCGCGAGCGCCGCCCCGATGTCCCGGCGATGCGTACGGAACCGGTCGTTCAGCTCGACGAAGTACTCGGGACCCGCCGTCAGCTCCACGTTCGCCGCATGCGTCATCTCCCGGAAGCTCACGATCAGCCGGGCGTCCGGCAGCCCGTAGTGCCGCACCATCTCGCGGGCCACCCGCTGCGCCCCCAGATGCAGGTCGTCGCTGTCGCAGAACGCCACGTCCACCGGCGCCACACTCGTGGCGAACGTGCGGACCGTGTCATGCGACAGCCGCCGGTACAGCGCCGTGATCGCGGCACGCACCGTCTCCAGATGAGGAAAGCCGTGCTCGACCGGTCCGCCGTCCGCCACGTCCGCACCCCCAAAGACGCCCTGAGCCCCTTCCCACTCTAGGACCTGCCCGGCGGATCGTGCCGGGGGCGAGGGGGCGAGGGGGCGAGGGGGCGAGGGGTGAGGGGGCGCGAAGGGGCGGATATGAGGGGCGCGGTGATGCGGGCCCGGCAGGGTCCGGCCCGCCCATCGGACACCCCCGATCACGACGGCGCACACCCCGTAGGGTTGACCCCCATGACCACCAGCAGCACCGGCAACGGTGACGTCGACCCCGCCGTCCGCAAGGAACTCGCACGGCTGCGCGACAGCATCGACAACATCGACGCGGCCGTCGTCCACATGCTCGCCGAACGTTTCAAGGCCACCCAGCAGGTCGGCCACCTCAAGGCCGCCCACCAGCTGCCGCCCGCCGACCCGGCCCGCGAAGCCCGCCAGATCGCCCGCCTGCGCGGCCTCGCCGAGGACGCCAGACTCGACCCCGCCTTCGCCGAGAAGTTCCTCAACTTCATCATCGCCGAAGTGATCCGCCACCACGAACGCATCGCGGAGGACTCCGCCGGCGACCAGCCCGCCGCGACGAACTGACCCAGGTCCCGTGCGCCCCGCCGCGCGCCGACCCCACGGGCGCGCGGCCGCGCATCCCGGCCAAGCCGGCGCCCGAACCCCCTCGTGCCCCGCCCCCGGCATCAGGCAGCATGGCCTGCATGTCCGTACTCACGCGCGACGAAGCGCAGACCCGTGCCCAGCTCCTCGACGTCCACCGCTACACCGTCGGCCTCGACCTGACCGGCGGGGAGGACACCTTCGACTCCCGCACCGAGATCCGGTTCACCGTACGCACCGGCCAGGACGGCACGGACACCTTCGTCGAGCTAAAGCCCGCCGAACTGCGCTCCGCCACCCTCGACGGACAGCCCCTCGACCCCGCCGCGCTCACCGGCAACCGCCTGCCCCTGAAGAACCTCACCCCCGGCGAACACGAGCTGCGCATCGACGCGCTGATGCGCTACTCCCGCACCGGCGAGGGCATGCACCGCTTCACCGACCCCTCCGACGGCGAGACCTACGTCTACACCCAGCTGTTCATGGAAGACGTCCAACGCGTCTTCGCCGCCTTCGACCAGCCCGACCTCAAAGCCGTCTTCGACCTCACCGTCACCGCCCCCGACGGCTGGACCGTCCTCGCCAACGGCATCACCGAACACACCGGCGGCGGCACCTGGAAAGCCGCCACCACCCCGCCCATCTCCACCTACCTCGTCGCCGTCGCCGCCGGCCCCTGGCACTCCGTGCGCACCGAACACCGCGGCCTGCCCTTCGGCATCCACTGCCGCCGCTCGCTCGCCCCCCACCTCGACGCCGACGCCGACGAGATCCTCGACGTCACCCGCGCCTGCTTCGACCGCTACCACGAGAAGTTCGACGAGCCCTACCCCTTCGACTCCTACGACCAGGCCTTCGTCCCCGAGTTCAACGCGGGCGCCATGGAGAACCCCGGACTCGTCACCTTCCGCGACGAGTTCGTCTACCGCTCCGCCGTCACCGACACCGAACGGCAGACCCGCGCCATGGTCATCGCCCACGAGATGGCCCACATGTGGTTCGGCGACCTCGTCACCCTCAAGTGGTGGGACGACATCTGGCTCAACGAGTCCTTCGCCGAGTACATGGGCTACCAGACCACCGCCGAAGCCACCCGCTTCACCGACACCTGGACCGAGTTCGGCCTCTCCCGCAAGTCCTGGGGCTACGACGCCGACCAGCGCCCCTCCACCCACCCCGTAGCCCCCGAAGCCGTCGACGACACCGCCTCCGCCCTCCTCAACTTCGACGGCATCTCCTACGCCAAGGGCGCCTCCGCCCTGCGCCAGCTCGTCGCCTGGCTCGGCGAGAAGGACTTCCTCGCCGGCATCAACACCCACTTCGAACGCCACCGGTTCGGCAACGCCACTCTCGCCGACTTCATCGACTCCCTCGCCTTCGCCACCGACCGCGACGTCCACGCCTGGGCCCAGTCCTGGCTGCGCACCACCGGCGTCGACACCCTCACCCCCCGCGTCGCCCCCACCGCCGACGGCACCTGCGCCCTCACCGTCGACCACCACGGCAGCCGCCCCCACCACATCGCCGTCGGCCTCTACGACCAGGACCTCACCGACGAGGGACGCCTCACCCTGCGCACCCGCCTCCCCCTCGACGTCCCGCACACCGGCCCCCACCCCATCGGCAAACGCCCCGCCCTGCTCGTCCTCAACGACGGCGACCTCACCTACGCCAAGATCCGCTTCGACGACGAGTCCTTCCGCGCCGTCCGCGAAGGCCTGTCCGGGCTGCCCGACCCGCTGACCCGCACCGTCGTCTGGAACGCCCTGCGCGACGCCGTCCGCGACGGCGAACTCCCCGCCGACACCTACCTGGACACCGCGCGCACCCACCTGCCCCACGAGAGCGACCTCGCCCTCGCCGAAGCCGTCCTCGCCTTCGCCCGCGTCCACATCGCCGACCGCTACCTCACCCCCGACCGGCGGCCCGCCGCGCTCGCCACCCTCACCGGCCTGTGCCGCGACCTCATCCGCCGCACCGAGGACGGTGACAACCCCGGGCTGCGCCTCATCGCCGTACGCCACTTCATCGACGTCGCCGCCCACCCCGACACCATCGCCGCCTGGCTCGCCGACGGCACCGTCCCCGGCGGTCCCGAACTCGACCCCGAACTGCGCTGGCGCATCCTCGCCCGGCTCGCCGTCCTCGGCGCCACCGACGAGACCGCCATCGCCGCCGAACTGGACCGCGACCCGTCCGCCAGCGGCCGGGAAGGCGCCGCCCGCTGCCGCGCCGCCCTGCCAGACCCGGACGCCAAGCGCGCCGCCTGGGACGCGATGTTCGCCTCCGACGACCTGTCCAACTACCTGTTCACGGCAACCGCCCGGGGCTTCTGGCAGCCCGAACAGGCCGACCTCGTACGGGCGTACGTACCGCGCTACTACGAGGAAGCCGTCGCCGTCGCCACCCGCCGCGGCCCCGCCATCGCCGACGCCGCCGGCCGCTGGGCCTTCCCCGCGCACGCCGTCGACGCGGACACCCTCCGCCTGGGCGAGAGCTGTCTGAGCGACGGCGACCCGATCCCCTCCCTGCGCCGCAGGCTCGCCGACCAGCTCGACGACCTGGCCCGGGCGCTGCGCGTCCGCGAGACGCAGGAGACGAGGCGAGCGCAGGAGCCGCAGGAATCACAGGCACAGGCACCGGCACAGGCGTAGGCACGGGCGGAGGAGCTGGGGGCGTACGACCGGAGACGTACGACACACCTGGTCCCTGGCGACGATGACGCGGGCTGATCGTCCTCCCTAGGCTCGGACACCGCAAGGACGATCAGCCCGGGACCGCCCGGGATTCGCCCTGGACCGCCCGAACCACGGAGGAAACCGTGATCGTAGTCACCGGCGCCACCGGCAACGTCGGCCGTGCCCTCGTCGAACGCCTCACCGCCGCAGGCCGGCCCGTACGGGCGCTCACCCGCGACCCGCAGCGGGCCGGCCTGCCCGAAACCGCCGAGGTGGTCCGGTTCCAGCCGGACGACCCGGCCGCCCTGTTCACCGGGGCCACCAAACTCTTCCTCTACGTCCAGGCGGGCGGCGACCGGACCACCGAGTTCCTGGCGGCGGCGCGGAAGGCAGGCGTCCGGCACGTCGTCCTGCTCTCCTCCGCCATGGTCGCCGAGGGCGCCGACGAGACCCACCCCATCCACGTCATGCACGCCGGCGCCGAACGGGCGATCCGCGACAGCGGCCTGGAGTGGACGTTCCTGCGCCCGGGCGCCTTCGCCACCAACGCCTTCCAGTGGGCCGGGCAGATCCACGCCGGGGACACCGTCCGCGGTGTCTTCGCGGACGGCATGAGCGCGCCCATCCACGAGGACGACATCGCCGCCGTCGCCGAACGCGCCCTCCTCGACGACGGCCACGAGGGTGCCGTCCACCGCCTCTCCGGGCCCGAGGCCATCAGCAACGCCGACCAGGTCGCCGCGATCGGCCGCGCCCTCGGCCGCGAGCTGACCTTCACCGAAGTACCCCCCGAGGAGGCGGGCCCCGAACTCTTCCCGCACGTACCCCCGCACATGCTCCAAGGCCTGCTGGACGCCTTCCGCGCCTCCGTCGGCGCCACCCCCGAGATCACCGACACCGTGGAGAAGGTCACCGGCACCCCCGCCCGCACCTTCGCCCAGTGGGCCGAGGACCACACATCAGCCTTCCGCCCCTGAACCACCTCCGGCCCGCCCCGCAGCCGAGCCCCCCGCCCACCGCCGAGACACACCGCCCCGGCCCCCTCGGACTCGGTTGCGGGACGGGCGTACTCCCACAGGAGCGGCCGATAAGCACCCGGCCTTACGAGGACCCACCACTGAGCCTCGCCCTGGCCCCTACGGGGCTCCGCGCCCGCCCCGACGGGACGGCCACGCGCGTTCGACAGCGCGCAGCGCCGGGCGGCCGGGACTCGGCCGGCCCGCCGAGCGAGCCCTGCCCCCGGCCGGCCGCCCGGCGCCCGGCCGTCGGGGAACGGCGGCCCGACCGGCGGCGATGTCCGGGGTCCGGTCGCGGGGGAGGCGTGCCGCATCCCGAGTACGGCCCGGCGCCCGGCCCTCGGTTACGGCCCGGTGCCCGGCCCTCGGCGCCCGTACGACACCGAACGACCGGCCACCGGGCCCGTACGCCCCTTCCCACTGCGCCCTGCCCCCGCCGACTGCTTGAGCCTCTGCAGCCGGGACCGGCCCCCGGGCAGCCCACCGCAGCCGCATGTCGCACGCACGCGGCAGCGCGCGGCGCCGGAGCGACCGCCCGACGCGACGCCCAGCAGTTCGGCCGGGCACCCGCCCCCGGCCCCCACCGCCGCTCCGCGGGGGCGCCGGGGAGGGCCCAACCCCCAGAGCACCCGACGCCCGGCCACCGGGGCCCCTACGGCAGTGAGCAGCCCTCCGCCGGACCCCGCCCCAGGCAGCCCCCGCAGCCGAAGAAGGTCGCGCATACATGCGGCCGCGCGCTGCGCGCAGCGCCGAGGCGGGCCCCCGCGGTCACGGCTCGGCCGGGTGTCCGCACCCGGCGCCCGGCGCCCACGGCTCGGCCGGGTGTCCGCACCCGGCCCCCGATTCACCCCGGCCCCGGCCGGCCCGGCGCTCGTCCGCGCCGGCCGAGCGCCCACCGACCGGGCCCCGCGTGCTTCCCGTTCCGCAATACCACTCGCCGGTCCCGGTCGTTGGACTTTCCGGGCACCCGGGACTCCAGGCGGACAAGCCGGGCGCCCTGCCCCGCGCTCTCCGGAGGACAGTCCATGGGTACTCCGCACCCGCCCGCACCGCCCCCGCTCGCCTCCGGCCCCGAAGGCCCCGGCGCCCTGCGGCCGTTGCTCGACACCGTGCTCACGGCCCTCGACAGCGGCCGGCGTGCTCGCGGCGGGCCGCTGCCCGCGGGCGGCCCCGACGCCGTCACCGCCAGGATCCGCGACGCCGCCGGCGAGATCCTGCCCGACCACGGAGACCCCGACGCCCTACGCGTCCTCGTGCACGCCCTCGCCGAAGGCGCCGCCGACCCCGCCGACCCGCACTGCGCCGCCCACCTGCACTGCCCGCCCCTCGCCGTCGCCACCGCCGCCGACCTCGCCGTCAGCGCGCTCAACCCCTCCCTCGACTCCTGGGACCAGGCCCCCGCCGCCTCCGCGCTCGAAAGCCTCGTCACCCACGCCCTCGCCCGGCAGGCGGGGCTGGCCGACGCCGTCGTCACCACCGGCGGCACCGAGTCCAACCACCTCGCCCTCCTCCTCGCCCGCGAGACCCACCCCGGCGGCGTCCGCCTGATCTGCGGCACCAACGCCCACCACTCCCTGCCCCGCGCCGCCTGGCTGCTCGGCCTGCCCGAACCCGTCCTCGTCCCCGCCCCCTCCGGCACCCTCGACCCCGCCGCCCTCCACGCGGCCCTCACCGACCTCGGCGCCCCCCGCAGCCCCCTCCTCGTGGCCGCCACAGCGGGAACCACCGACGCCGGCCTCATCGACCCCCTCCCCGAGATCGCCGCCCTCAGCGCCGCCCACGGCGCCCGCCTGCACATCGACGCCGCGCACGGCGGCGCCCTCCTGTTCAGCGACCGCCACCGCGACCGCCTCACCGGCCTGCAAACCGCCCACACCGTCACCCTCGACCTGCACAAACTGGGCTGGCAGCCCGTCGCCGCCGGGCTCCTCGCCGTCCGCGACCCCGCCGACCTCGACGCCCTGCACCAGCGCGCCGACTACCTCAACGCCGACGACGACACCGAAGCCGGCCTCCCCGACCTCCTCGGCCGCTCCCTGCGCACCACCCGCCGCCCGGACATCCTCAAGATCGCCGTCACCCTCAAGACCCTCGGACGCACCGGCCTCGGCGCTCTCGTCGACCACGTCTGCGCCCTCGCGCACACGTTCGCCGACCTGATCGACGACCGCCCCGGCCTCGAACTCCACGACCGCCCCACCCTCAGCACGGTCCTCTTCCGCCCCGCCCACGCCACCGACGACGCCGTGGCCGCCGTACGCCGACGCCTGCTCACCGACGGCCGGGCCGTCCTCGGCCGCGCCCGCCTCGACGACCGGCTCTGGCTCAAAGCCACCCTCCTCAACCCCCACACCCGGCCCGACGACCTGGCCGCCCTCCTCGAACTGGTGGAAGGAACCGCCCCCCGATGAGCCACCCCCCGACCAGCCACCCGCACACCTCGACGAGCACCCTCCGCCACACCCCCTCCACCCCCCGCGACCTGGTCGGCATCGGCATCGGCCCGTTCAACCTCTCCCTCGCCGCCCTCGCCCACCCCCTCACAGGCCTGTCCACCGCCTTCTACGAACAGCGCCCCCACTTCCACTGGCACCCCGGCCTGCTCATCGACGGCGCCCGCGTCCAAGTCCCCTTCCTCGCCGACCTCGTCACCCTCGCCGACCCCACCAGCCACTGGACCTTCCTCAACTACCTCAGATCCCGCGAACGGCTCTTCCCCTTCTACTTCGCCGAACACCTCCACATCCAGCGCGCCGAATACGACGCCTACTGCCGGTGGGTCTCCGGCAACCTCCCCGCCCTCCACTACGGCCACCAGGTCGACGCCGTCCGCTGGAACCCCGAACACGCCCTGTTCGAAGTCGACTTCACCCAGCTCGACACCCACGGCGAAGCCGAGGCACTCGGCCGCACCCACACCCGCAACATCGTCCTCGGCACCGGCACCGAACCCCACGTCCCCGAACCGCTGCGGCCCCTCGCCGGCACCCCCGGCACCCTCGTCGTACACGCCAGCGACTACCTCGACCACCGCGACGCACTCCTCGCCGCCGGCCACGTCACCGTCGTCGGCTCGGGCCAGTCAGGCGCCGAAGTCTTCCTCGACCTGCTCCGCGCCCGCCCCACCGGCCGCGAACAACTCCACTGGATCGGCCGCACCGAAGCCTTCGCCCCCATGGAGTACTCCAAGCTCGGCCTGGAGCACTTCACCCCCGACTACACCCGCTACTTCCACGCCCTGCCCGAACCCGTCCGCGACCGCCTCGTCCCCGCACAATGGCAACTCCACAAAGCCGTCGACGCCGACACCCTCGCCGCCATCCACGACCAGCTGTACCGCCGCACCCTCGACGGCGGCTGGCCCGACACCGTCCTCACCCCCGGCGTCCACGTCCGCACCGCCGGCCGCATCGCCGGCAACAAGATCGAACTCCACCTCGAACACACCCAGCAAGGCACCCGCAGCAGCCTCACCACCGACGCCGTCGTCCTCGCCACCGGCCACCGGCCCCGCCCCCTCACCCCCCTGCTGGCCGCCCTCGACCCCCACATCCACCGCGACCACAGCGAGCGCCCCCGCATCGACGAGCACTACCGCCTCGCCCTCGACCCCGCCATCACCGCCACCGGCTGCCACATCTACGTCCAGAACGCCGAACACCACACACACGGCGTCGGCACCCCCGACCTCGGCCTCGCCGCCTGGCGCAGCGCCACCATCCTCAACGCCGTCACCGCCAAAACCACCTACCCGCTGCCCACCCGCACCGCCTTCACCACCTTCGGACTGCAACAGCAGCGGCCCCAGATCCCACCCGTACGCCAGATCAAGGCACTCACCCCCCTGGCGGACGGAACCTGAGGCCGCCCCACACCACCGGCCCGTCAGAACACCGGCGTACCCTCACGCGTCAGCTTCCAGTCCACCGACGCGAAGTCCTTCGGATCCAGCACCCCCTTCGCCGTCACCCACTCCGCGATCCGCGTCCGGATCTCCGTCGACTCCGACCACAGCTCCTTCGCCGACGCCACGTGCGGGAACGCACCGCCACCGTTGGCACGGTAGTTGTTGACCGCCAGCACGAACTGCTGCGCGTCATCCAGCGGGGCGCCGCCGTACGTCAGGTTCCTGATGCGGGAACCGGCCGGCCGGGCGACGTCGATGTCGTACGCCAGCCCCGACACGTAGTCGTAGTTGTAGTCCGGACGGCCGCCCGCGTTCGTCAGCTTCTCCACGTCCACGGCCGCGCCCGCCGCCGTCTGCACGTAGTACCCCGCCGAGTACTCCAGGTACTCCCGCACCTGCGCACCCGTCATCAGCTTCGCCACCAGCGTGTTGTCGTACACGTACAGGCCCGACAGATCCCGGATCGTCACGTCACCGGCAGGGATCTGCGAGGTCCGCGAGAACGGCGACGCCTGCGCGATCACCGGCAGCGCGGCGTACGAGGTCCCCGCCAGCGCAGACCTCACCACGTCCTCCTGCACCTTCGTGATCAGGTCGATGATCGGCGCGTCCTTGTACCGGGCCTCCACGGTCGTCAGCGTCTCGGTCGCCCGGCCGACGACCTGGTTGACGTACCCCACGACCTTCTCGTGCTCGTCGGCCAGCAGCTTGCTGATCTTCGGATCGTCCGCCACCGTATTCGAATTACGCAGCGACGCGGCGACCGACTCCACCTCCCACCGGCCCCGGGAGAACACCAGCTCGATGTCGAACAGGGTGAGCCGCTCCGCGAAACACAGCGGCTCCGACAGCACCACCGTCTTCCCGGACTTCTCGTTGACGACCTTCAGCTCCGGAATCTCCAGATGCGCGTGCCCCACCAGGATCGCGTCGATCCCCGGCACCTGCCGCGCCACGTTCGCCGCCGCGTCCTCCACGTACGGCAACTGGTCACCGTACGACGACTGGCCCGACGTACCCGAGTGCGCCGACACGATCACCACGTCCGCACCCATCGAACGCAGCTTCGGCACCCACTTCGCCGCCTGCTCCTCAAGACCCGGGAACGACAACTTCCCCTGCACATACGCCTTGTCCCAGATCGCGATACCCGGGTTCGTCAGACCCAGCACGGCCACCTTCACCGGCCGCGCCCCGTGCACACGGAACTCCTTCATGACGTACGGCGCGAAAGCCGGCCGCTGCGTCTTCGCGTCCAGCGCGTTCGCACCCAGCAACGGGAAGTCGCACTGCTGCTCGAACTTCCGCAGCGTCTCGATACCGTAGTTGAACTCGTGATTGCCCAGCGCCGCCGCGTCGTACCCGATCGCGTTCATCGCCTGCGCCATCGGGTGCACCGGACCACCCTTCGCGGTGATCGGGTCCACCTTCGCGTAGTAATACGTCAGCGGAGTGCCCTGGATCGTGTCACCCGCGTCGATGAGCAGCGTGTTGTGCCGCCCCTTCTCCTCGCGCACCTGGTTCACCAGCGTCGAGATGCGCGACAGACCCTGCGCGTTGCCCGCCGCGTCCGCGTACTGCGCGTCCTTGAAGTAGTCCCAGTTGAAGACGTGCCCGTGCAGGTCCGTCGTGCCCATCACCGTCAGCGAGTACCGCTTCTCGTGCCGACCCGGCCCGTGCCCGTGGCCGTGCGCGGGCGTCGCGGCCTGCGCCGCCGGAGCCGCCACCGCACCCGTCAGCGCCACCCCCGCCCCCGTCGCAGCGGACTTCTCCAGGAACTTCCGGCGGTTCAACCCCATGTCTGGCTCTCCTTGCAAAGGAACGGCTTGCGTACGACCGGCCCGCGAACGAGCGACGACGCGCGTAGATGGACGCGCGTAGATTCTGGCCGGGACACACCGAACCGCAACAGCCCCCGCAGGTTGCGATCTGATGACCGCCACCCCGCACCCGCCCCCGCCGGAGAATGACACAGTGGAACGCATGACCTCTCCCACCCCCGAAGAACCCCACCCCGCCACCCCCTACGGAACCCCCGACGCCCCTCGCATCGCCGTCCGCGGCGAAGCCCACCTCGAAGTCGACCCCGAGATCGCCCGCATCACCATCACCGTCACCGCCCGCGGCAAGGACCGCCGCACCGCCCTCGACGACCTCACCCGCCGCAACACCACCGCCCTCGACATCGTCAAGTCCTACGGCCCCGCCGTCGAACACATCGAAACCGGCGCCTTCTCCATCACCCCCGAACTCACCCGCCACGGCCGCAA
Organism: Streptomyces sp. NPDC056160; assembly: GCF_042268205.1. NCBI lineage: Bacteria > Bacillati > Actinomycetota > Actinomycetes > Kitasatosporales > Streptomycetaceae > Streptomyces > Streptomyces sp. NPDC056160. Next base: position 19,659 of record NZ_JBHJUW010000007.1, on the reverse strand, counting down.
CGAACGCATCCGCACCTACCACGGCACCGTCCACCTCACCGCCGAACTCACCGACTTCACCGCCCTCGGCGAACTCACCACCCGACTGGCCGACTTGGACCTCACCCGAGTGGACGGCCCCTGGTGGACACTGCGCCCCGACTCACCCGCCCACCGCCAGGCCCGCCAGCAGGCCGTCCGCGCCGCCGTCCAGCGCGCCAAGGAGTACGCCGAAGCACTCGGCACCGGCCTGGCCGCCCTCGTCGAGATCGCCGACATCGGCGCCGAGGGCGTCGCCTCCTTCCCGCCGCACCTCCCAGGCGCCCGCAAGGCAGCCGCCTACGGGGCGGCCCCCGGCGCCGCCGCCGACGAGGCAGCCCCCCTCGACCTCGAACCCCAGCGCCAGTACGTCCATGCGCAACTCAACGCGCGATTCACCATGAAACCGCCCAAACTGTAAACACGTCAGCCACCGGACCGACCGACCGCAGCCCACCACCGAGCCACCACCGCCCCCCTCGAACGCTCAGAGGAGCACCACCCCGCCTACTTCAGAACTTGTCAACATCCCTTCATCCAAAGGTCGTTGAGCAGTCACGTCACACCAAATCCCTACCGACCGGTAAGGCCTAGGCTCACACCATGCGCCGAGCGAAGATCGTCTGCACCCTGGGGCCCGCCACCGACACGTACGACCAGATCAAAGCCCTGGTCGACGCCGGAATGGACGTAGCCCGCTTCAACCTCAGCCACGGCGAGCACGCCGAACACGAAGAGCGCTACCGGCACGTCCGCGAGGCCGCCGACGAAACAGGCCGCAGCATCGGCCTCCTCGCCGACCTTCAAGGCCCGAAGATCCGCCTCGGCCGCTTCCGCGAAGGACCCGTACTCCTCGAACGCGGCGACACCTTCACCATCACCGTCGAAGAAGGCATCGAAGGCGACCGCCACCAGTGCGGCACCACCCACGCCGGCCTCGCCGACGACCTCACCCCCGGCGAACGCATCCTCGTCGACGACGGCAAAGTAACCCTCCAAGTCACCGCCATCGACGGCCCCCGCGTCCACACCGAGGTCACCGAAGGCGGCATCGTCTCCGACCACAAGGGCCTCAACCTCCCCTCAGTCGCCGTCTCCGTCCCCGCCCTCTCCAAGAAGGACGAGGACGACCTGCGCTGGGCACTGCGCACCGGCTTCGACGTCATCGCACTCTCGTTCGTACGCAGCGGACGCGACATCCTCGACGTCCACCGCATCATGGACGACGAAGGCCGCCGCCTCCCCGTCATCGCCAAGATCGAGAAACCCCAGGCCGTCGAAGCCCTCGGCGAGATCATCGACGCCTTCGACGGCATCATGGTCGCCCGCGGCGACCTCGGCGTCGAAATGCCCCTCGAACAGGTCCCCATCGTCCAGAAGCGCGCCGTCAAACTCGCCAAGCGCAACGCCAAACCGGTCATCGTCGCCACCCAGATGCTCGACTCCATGATCGACAACTCCCGGCCCACCCGAGCGGAAGCCAGCGACGTCGCCAACGCCGTCATCGACGGCACCGACGCCGTGATGCTCTCCGGCGAGACCAGCGTCGGCAAACACCCCGTCGCCACCGTCCGCACCATGGCCAAGATCGTCACCGCCGCCGAGGAGGACATCCTCGCGAAAGGGCTGCCGCCCCTCACCGACCACAACAAACCCCGCACCCAGGGCGGCGCCCTCGCCCGCGCGGCAGCGGAGATCGGCGACTTCCTCGGCGCCCGGTTCCTCGTCGCCTTCACCCAGTCGGGCGACACCGCCCGCCGCCTCTCCCGCTACCGCTCACCCATCCCCCTGCTGGCCTTCACCCCCGAACCGGCCACCCGCTCCCAGCTCAGCGCCACCTGGGGTGTCGAAACGTTCCTGGGCCCCCACGTCGACTCCACCGACGCGATGGTCGACCAGGTCGACGAACTCCTCCTGAAGTACGGCCGCTGCGAGAAGGGCGACGTGGTCGTCATCACGGCGGGCTCCCCGCCCGGGGTGTCGGGCTCGACGAACCTGGTCCGCGTCCACCACATCGGCGAGGACGACCGGCCCCGGTAGGGGAGGGAGCCGGTCAGTACTTGGGGCCGACGTGGGCGTCCATGAGGGCTACGGAGGCTTTGCGGGCTACGGAGATGTTGTACGGGTTGCCGTTACGGGTGCAGTGCGTCCACGCGATGCCGAGCCTGTCGAGGGTGTCCGTGTAGAGCTGACGGATGTCGTCGGACACGTTGGTGAAGAAGTACCGGGGGTACTCGTACCGCTTGCGCTCACCGCCCACGAGGCGAGTCGTCCAGTTGGTGATACGGCAGCCGTCGGAGTGGATAAGACCCCGGATGAACTCCCAGGGGTACGCGTCGACGACCTCCTGCTGCCAGGGTTCGAGCGCGATGCGGCGCTCGTGCTTCTTGCCCGGGCCGTGCTGCGGGAAGAGGCAGTGGAGGTGCTTGGAGTAGACCTTCACATTGCGGCAGCCGGTGCGCCGGACCCGGCAGACAGAGTTACCGGGGAAGACGGCACGCATTGCTCGCTCGCACTCGTCCATGAGTCCGCTCCAGGACTCGGCACACGTGATCATCAGGTTGGGTACGCGGTGCCCGGAGTAGTGGCTGATATGGCCGTCACCGAGATAGAGGCCGAGCAGGTAGCTGTATGCCGGGCGGTCCAAGGCGCTCGCATCACAACGCGGGCACTCCGGGGCGTGCTTACCCGGACACTCGCCCCGTTTCGCCCGGTCGACGTGCTTCCAGTAGCTGATGGTGCCGAGCGGGACGTCCAGCCAACGGGCTACGTCCGCGTTCCTCACGCCGTCCCGCAGGAGAGTCAGCGCCGTCTGTCGCAAGTTTGTGCCGTGATAGATCATGTGAACACGGTGTGTGATCGGCCCTGACGGCACGCAGCAAAAAGCGGAGGACCACGCGAACGTGATCCTCCGCTTAGGAGTGCCCGGTGTGGGATTCGAACCCACATGCCCGAAGGCACGGTGGTTTGAGCACCGCGAGTCTGACCAGATTCCTCCAACCGGGCAGGTTGTGGAACTGCTGGGAAGTGTACCGGGTGACCGCACGGTGCTGCAGCTAGGTAGGCTGCGTAGGCAGAGCACTGCCCCGCCCCGGAACAAGGAGCGCCCCCGTGACCGCCCCCGAGTCGCCCCAGCCCGTTGACGCCGCCGACGACGACAAGTCGCACGTCCCGCCGCTGACGACCCGTGTCGTCATCGCCGAGGACGAGGCGCTGATCCGTCTCGATCTGAAGGAGATGCTGGAGGAGGAGGGCTACAGCGTCGTAGGTGAGGCCGGGGACGGTGAGCGGGCGGTGGAGCTGGCCCGTGAGCACCGGCCCGATCTGGTGATCCTCGATGTGAAGATGCCGAAGCTGGACGGTATCTCGGCGGCGGAGAAGATCGCCGAGGAGAGTATCGCGCCGGTGCTGATGCTGACGGCGTTCTCGCAGCGGGACCTGGTGGAGCGGGCGCGGGACGCGGGTGCGATGGCGTATCTGGTGAAGCCGTTCAGCAAGAGTGACGTGGTTCCGGCGATCGAGATGGCGGTGTCGCGGTTCACGGAGCTGAAGGAGCTGGAGAAGGAGGTCGCGGACCTCTCGCAGCGGCTGGAGACGCGGAAGCTGGTGGACCGGGCGAAGTCCGTGTTGCAGACGGAGTACGGGTTGTCGGAGCCGGCGGCGTTCCGTTGGATCCAGAAGACGTCGATGGACCGTCGGATGTCGATGCAGCAGGTGGCGGAGGCGGTCATTCAGGACGGTGCGGAGAAGAAGGCGGCGAAGGGCGGGAAGCCGGGGAAGTCCGAGCAGGACTGACCGGCGTCCGGTAGCCGGGTACGTACGTAGGGCGAGGCCCGCATCCCTGAGGGGGTGCGGGCCTCTGTTGCGTGTCGGGGGTGGTTCAGTCCTCGCCGAGGTAGGCCTTGCGGACGGATTCGTCGTGGAGGAGGTCTTGTCCGGTGCCGGAGAGGACGATGTTGCCGACTTCCATGACGTGTCCTTGGTCGGCGAGGGAGAGCGCTGCTTGGGCGTTCTGTTCGACGAGGAGGATGGTGGTGCCCTGGGACTTCAGTTCGACGATGGTGGACATGATCTTCTGCATCATGATGGGGGAGAGGCCCATGGAGGGTTCGTCGAGCATGAGGAGTTTGGGCTGGGACATGAGGGCGCGGCCCATGGCGAGCATTTGCTGTTCGCCGCCGGAGAGGGTGCCGGCGGCTTGTTTGCGGCGTTCGCCGAGGATGGGGAAGAGGTCGTAGGCGCGCTGGATGTCTTTTTCGATGCCTTCTTTGTCTTTGCGGAGGAAGGCGCCGAGCTGGAGGTTCTCGGCGATGCTGAGGCGGGGGAAGATGTGGCGGCCTTCGGGGGAGTGGGCGAGTCCGAGGGCGACGATCTTGTGGGCGGGGACGCCGGTGAGGGGTTTGCCGTCGAAGGTGATTTTTCCGGCGGTGGGTTTGAGGAGGCCGGAGAGGGTGCGCAGGGTGGTGGTCTTGCCGGCGCCGTTGGTGCCGATGAGGGTGACGACCTGGCCTGCTTCGACGCTGAAGGAGATGCCTTTGACGGCTTCGATCTTGCCGTAGGCGACCCTGAGGTCTTCGACCTCGAGGAGTGCGGTCACTGGGCTTCTCCCTTGGTGCTGTTCGCCGTGTTCGCGTCCGCGTCCGTTTCTGTGGCGGGGGGCGTGTCGGCCGCTTCGGCGGCTTCGGCCTCGGCCGCTTCGACTTCCGCGGCTTCGGCTTCGCCGGGTGCGCCTTCGAAGGGTTCGCCGAGGTAGGCGGCGACGACGCGTTCGTCGGCCTGGACGACGTCGGAGGTGCCTTCGATGAGTTTTTCGCCTTGGACGAGGACGGCGACGCGGTCGCAGAGGTTGAAGATGAACCGCATGTCGTGCTCGATGACGAGGACGGCGATGCCCTGGTCGCGGATGGCGAAGACGAGTTCTTCGGTGGTGCGGGTTTCTTGCGGGTTCATGCCGGCGGTGGGCTCGTCGAGGAGGAGGAGGCCGGGTTCGCTGGCGAGGGCGCGGGCGATTTCGAGTTTGCGTTGTTCGCCGTAGGGGAGGTTGCGGGCGAGGTGGTCGCGTTTGTGGGCGAGGCCGATGAACTCGAGGAGTTCCATGGCTCGTTCTTCGCTGGCTTTTTCGGCTTTTTTGAATCCGGGCCCGCGGAGGAGTGCGGACCAGAGGCCTTCTTTGGTGCGGGTGTGCCGGCCGATGAGTACGTTTTCCAGGACGGTCATGTTGGCGAAGAGCCGGATGTTCTGGAAGGTGCGGGCGATTCCGGCCTGGGTGACGAGGTGGGGTTTGGGTGGGAGGACGGTTCCTTTGTAGGTGACGGTTCCTTCGGTGGGTACGTAGAGGCCGGTGAGGCAGTTGAAGAAGGTGGTCTTGCCGGCTCCGTTGGGGCCGATGAGGCCGACGATCTCGCCGCTGTTGACGGTGAAGTCGACGGAGCGTACGGCGGTGAGGCCGCCGAAGCGCATGGTGACGTCACGGGCTTCGAGTACAGGTGTCGTCATCGTTCTTACGCCCCTGCCTTGGTGACGGCCTGGTCTTCGGGCAGCGTCTTTTGTTCGGGTACGTCGAGTTGTCCGGTCTCGTGGAATTCGAGTTGGCGGCGGCGGTCGGCGATGATGCCTTCGGGTCGGAATCGCATGAGGAGGATGAGGGCGATGCCGAAGGCGAGGAGTTCGTAGTTCTTGAGGAACTGGAGTTTTTCGGGGATGAGGTAGAGCATGCTGGCGCCGAGGAGGGGGCCGCTGACGGTGCCCATGCCGCCGAGGACGACGGCGGCGAGGAGGAAGGCGGAGTTGGGCGGGGCGGCGCCGGCGAACTGGTAGGGGGTGGGGACGACGGAGTAGCTGACGTGGGCGCTGACGGTGCCGGCGAGGCCGGCGAGGGCGGCGCCGAGGGCGAAGGCGATGAGTTTGACGCGGAAGCCGTTGATGCCCATGGCGGTGGCGGCGGTTTCGTCTTCGCGGATGGCGACCCAGGAGCGGCCGATGCGGGAGTCGGCGGCGCGGGTGAAGACGAGGACGACGACGGCCGTGAAGATGAGCATGAGCAGGAAGTAGTTGGCGAATCGGCCGAGGGTGAAGGAGCCGATGTCGTGGGGGTCGCCGAAGTTGAACCCGAAGATCTGGAGGTCGGGGATGTTGGCGATGCCGTTGGGGCCGTTGGTGAGGTCGGGTCCTGAGGAGCCGTCGAGGTTGTTGACGGCGATGCGGAAGATCTCTCCGAAGCCGAGGGTGACGATGGCGAGGTAGTCGCCGCGCAGTCGCAGGGTGGGGGCGCCGATGAGGACGCCGAAGACGAGGGAGGCGCCCATGCCGACGAGGACGGCTGCCCAGAAGGGGAGTTGGGTGCCGGAGAAGCGGGAGTACTCGGAGCCGGAGACGAGGGCGGCGGCGTAGGCGCCGACGCCGAGGAAGGCGACGTAGCCGAGGTCGAGGAGGCCGGTGAGGCCGACGACGATGTTCAGGCCGAGGGCGACGGTGGCGAAGATGAGGATGTTGACGCCGATGTTGGCGTTGTGGTCTTCGGACTGGGTGAAGGGGAAGACGGCCGCGGCGAGGAAGGCCATGGAGGTGGCGAATCCTTTGTGGCGGGCGTTGAGTGCGGAGAAGCGGTCGGTGAGGCCTGCGCTGAAGAGGGCCCAGGCGGCGAAGACGACGAGGAGTCCGAAGCCGCTGAAGGTTTCGCCGTATTCGTCGTCGGGGGTGCTGATGCCGTAGGTGAAGACGATGAGGCCGAGGGCGAGTGCGAGGGTGATGGTGACGCGTTCGGCCCAGGCGGGGATGGGGGTGGCGCGGGGGATGTCGTCGGGCTTGGCGAAGTAGGACTTCCAGGTGTCGCCGGGGCGGGGGAGGGCGAGGGCGCCGATGACGGGGAGGAGGGAGGCGATGGCGGCGACGTAGCCGCCGGGTTCGAGGTTGGCGAGGCCGCCGAGTTCGATGGCGATGGCGAGGATCGTGTACCAGGTGACGGCGAAGGCGGCGAGAGCGGTGAGGAAGACGGGGGCGGTGGCGTGGGCGGGGTTGAGCCAGCGCAGTCCGCGGATGTTCCAGAGGGTGAGGGCGCACAGGAGGGTGAGGATGCCGCCGGTGAGTGTGAGGAGTTGCAGGCCGGCGGGGTAGGCGGTGACGGTGAGGTCGCCGGGGAACTGGGAGGTCCAGGTCCAGGCGAGCATGGTGCTGGCGATGGTGGCGACGGCGCCGATGGCGGTGAGGAGGCGGGCGGCGCTTTCGGGCAGGGGGATGAGGGGTGTGCCCTGGGTGGGGCGGTGGATGTCGGTCATGGTGGTCACGCCCTGTCCGCGACGCGTTCGCCGAGCAGGCCTTGTGGCCTGAAGAGGAGGACGAGGATGAGGAGGACGAAGGCCCAGACGGAGGCCCAGCCCTGGCCGCCGAACTGGTCCATGCCGGGGATGTCGGCGATGTAGGCGGTGGCGAGTCCTTCGGCGAGGCCGAGGACGATGCCGCCGAGCATGGCGCCGTAGATGTTGCCGATGCCGCCGAGGACGGCGGCGGTGAAGGCTTTGAGGCCGGCGACGAAGCCCATGTCGTAGTTGACGCTGCCGACGCGGAAGCCCCAGGCGATGCCGGCGACGGCGGCGAAGAAGCCGCCGATGGCGAAGGCGATGACGATGATGCGGTTGGTGTCGATGCCCATGAGTTGGGCGGTGTCGGGGTCCTGGGCGGTGGCCTGCATGGCGCGGCCGGTGCGGGAGGTGCGGACGAAGAAGGCGAGGGCGCCCATGCAGAGGGGGGCGGCTATGAGGACGAAGAGTTCACCGGACTGGATCTTGAGGTTGTCGGTGATGTTGAAGGGGCCGCCGGGGAGTTGGGGGAATTTGCGGGCGTTGTCGGCGTGCGGGTACCAGTTGAAGACGGCCTGCTGGAGGGCGAGGGAGAGGCCGATGGCGGTGATGAGCGGGGCGAGGCGTGGTGCGCCTCTGAGCGGCCGGTAGGCGAATCGTTCCGCTCCCACGGCGATGAGGACGGCGACGAGGCCGCCGCCGATCAGCATGAGGGGGAGGGCGATCCACATGGATGTGCCGTCGGGCAGGACGAGATAGACGCTGAGGGCGCCGAAGCCGCCGGTCATGAAGATCTCGCCGTGGGCGAAGTTGATGAGCTGGACGATGCCGTACACCATCGTGTAGCCGATGGCGATCAGCCCGTACATCGAGCCGAGGATCAGCCCGTTGGCCAGCTGTTGCGGCAGGGTGTGCACCGCAAGGCCTCCATGTGGGTGCGGAGAGTGACGGGGGAGAGAGGTCGGGCCGCGCGGTGACGGGTCGTCGTGGCCGCGCGGCCCTGGGTCGTCCGTGCTGGTGTCGCGTCAGCCGGCGTTGTACGTACCGGTCTTGACGGACTTCCACACACCGTTGGTGACTTGGTACAGGGTGAGCTGCTTGTTCTTGGTGTCGCCGTACTGGTCGAAGCCGACCGGGCCGGCGATGCCCTCGAAGTCGATCTTCTGGACCTCGTCGACGACCTTCTGGCGGGCGTCGGAGGGGACCTTGCCGTCCTTCACGACGTTGCCGACGGCCTTGATGAGGGCGGTGGCGGCGTCGTAGGAGTAGCCGCCGTAGGTGCCGTAGTCGCCCTTGTAGCCGCCGGACTTGTACTTGTTGATGAAGTCCTTGGCGGCGGGCAGGGTGTCGACGGGGACGCCGACGGAGGTGACGAGGTCGCCTTCGGCGTCCTTGCCGGCGGTCTGGATGTAGGTCGGGGTGAACATGCCGTCGCCGCCCATGAGCGGGATCTTGGCGCCGGCGTCCTTGAGCTGCTTGGTCAGGACCTGCGACTCGTCGTACTGGCCGCCGTAGTAGAGGAGTTCGGCACCGCTGTTCTTGATCTTGGTGACGAGGGTGGCGAAGTCCTTGTCGCCGACGTTGACGTGGTCGGTGCCGACGACGGTGCCGCCCTGCTCCTTGAACTTCTTGCCGAAGATGCCCGCGAGGCCGGCGCCGTAGGTCTGCTTGTCGTCGACGACGAAGACCTTCTTCTTCTTGAGGGTCTTGAGGACGTAGTCGGCGGCGAAGCCGCCCTGCACCTCGTCGGTGATGGCGGTGCGGAAGTAGGTCTTGAACGGGCGGGCCTTGTTGCCGGAGACCCAGTTCTTGCCCTGGGTCAGCTCGGGTGCCGTGTTGGACGGGGAGATCTCGGCGAGGTTGGCGGAGGCGAAGACCTTCTGCATGGTCTGTGCGACACCGGAGTTGAGGGGACCGACGACGCCGAGGACGTCCTTGTTGGCGACCAGCTGGGAGGCGTTCTGCTGGCCGGTCGGCGGCAGGGCCTTGTCGTCGAGGGCCACGACCTTGAAGGTGACGCCGGGGACGAGCTTCTTCTCGTTGGCGTCCTTGACGGCGATCTCGACGCCGGACTGGATGCCGAGTCCGGTGGCGGAGTTCTGTCCGGTCAGGGGGGCGTCGACGCCGATGACGACCGTGGTGCCGCCCTTGTCGCTGCTCTTGTCGTCGCCGCCGCGGGAGCCACATGCGGTGAGGGCCAGAGCTCCGGTTGTGAGGACGGAGGTGAGTATCACCAGGGAACGCTGTCGCACAATCAGTCCTTTCCGCAGGCATGGTCGCCCCGGTGGGGGTGGCGCATGCCGCGCTGGTACCGAACTCCCGGTGGAGCGGTGACTGGCCGTGACTCTAAGCCTGGGTTGTGGCCATGGGCATGGTGGTGGACTGGCTTGTGACTTTCTTGTTATGCCGTTCCGGTCGAGGGGCTTCTCGGAGGGTCACTCTCGGCCGGTTTGGCGGAATTCCCATGTCGTCCGCATTCTGAGAATGCGCACTTCCGGTTGGCCGTCGGCGGGGCGTGCCGCGCGCCGTGCGGCGGGAGGGGCGGGGTGTGCCGGGAAGATCATCCCGGCGGGTGCCCGCTAAGCGGAATCCATGCCTCTATATTGCGTACACGTGACGCAGTGTTACGCGAAAAAATGGAAGATCGCATTCAGCGATGGGTGAGAACAGCCGGGAAGACGTGAATACGGATATCTGGAGCGCGATGCGCCGTGATGTCCCGGCGTGCGGGAAAAGCAACGGGTTGGGGTGTGGGGTCGGGGGGGGGGAGCGGCCCCCCCCCCCACCCCCCCGAAGTTGGGCGCGGGGGGGGCCGCGGCCAGAGAGG